>DXGO01000012.1 GCA_019113885.1 Candidatus Alistipes intestinipullorum
CCTCGACAATACCCAAATTCGCCCATACAACCTAAAACGAAACCTAACATGAATAGAAATTTACAGTCCGGGGACTCCTCGACGTTAAAGAAGATTCTCCTTTCCGGGTTGGCTCTGATATTGACAATCTCATCCTCGAGCCTCTATGCTCAGATAACGGTCAGCATCAAAAACCAACCGCTTTCACAGGCCTTCCGTACGATCGAGCGCCAAAGCGAATACCGTTTTTTCTACAACAGCCATCTGCCCAATCTTGACACACGCGTTTCACTGGAGGCCGACGACCAGTCGATCGAGGCAGTGATGAGTTCCCTGCTAAAGAACACCGAGCTGACATACGAAGTCAAAGCCAACAAACAAATATATCTTACCCGAAGCCATGACGAAGGTTCCGAGCAGGCAGGACTTGTTTCCGGCGTGGTGTGCGACAACAACCAGACCCCGATGGCCGGTGTTACCGTCTACATCGTCGGATCGAACACCGGTACGACAACCGATGCGAACGGAGCCTACCAGCTTGCGGCCGCCCAGGGTGAAACCCTGCGGTTTTCGTATCTGGGATACCTGCCCGTCGAAATAAAGGTCGGTGTCGCCACACAATACGACATCGTTCTGAAAGAAGACATGCAGAAACTCGACGAAGTAGTAATCGTCGGCTACGGATACGTCAAGAAAAGCGACCTGACGGGGGCGGTAGCAAATATCTCGGCGGATGAATCCAACAAGGGAGGAGTAAGTACCTCCGTGACTCAGATGCTTCAGGGACGTGTTGCCGGCGTTGTGTCCATGCAGGGCTCTCCGCAGCCGGGCGGCGGCGCAGACATCATCATTCGTGGCCGCAACTCCATATACGGATCCTCCGCACCGCTGTATATCGTCGACGGGTTCCCCTACAACCCCGTAGGATCACCCTCGTCGGGCGAAAATTTCAGCAACAACGGACGGGACCCGCTCAACTTCATCAACCCGAACGACATAGAAAGCGTTGCCGTCCTGAAGGACGCATCCGCTACGGCCATATACGGGACACGGGGTGCCAACGGCGTCATTATCATCACTACGAAACGGGGAAATTCCGGGCGTCTGAAGGTAAATTACGATGGATACGCAGGAGTCCAGACGCAGGCGAAGAAATACGAACTGCTCAATGGTCCCGAATACATGGAATACTGGAACCAGCAGGAGGCCGGGCCGAAATTCACGGCCGAAGAGGTCGCCAACGCCCGCACGACGGATTGGATGGATCAGGTCACGCAGACAGGATTTGTCCAGAGCCACATGGTCAATCTGTCATCGGCGCAGAACAATCTGAGCTACTACTTCTCCGCCGGGTACTTCGACCAGACGGGTATCGTCAAAAGTTCCGAGATGAGGCGTTACACCGCTCGCTCGAACATCGAATACACCAAGGGGAAATGGAGCATCAGCACAAACATGTCGTTTGCCAACATCAGAGACATGAACCAGGCGGACAACGGCAGCTCCCGGAACTCGATTCTGGATGCAGCTATCAGCTTCGCACCCTATCTCGAGCCGTCCAAAGACGGGAGTTACGTCATCGACCCCGGATCGAGTTTCAAGGTTTACCCCAACTCGCTGCTTGATATCTCCGACATCACGAAAAGCGACCGTATTGATCTGAATGCGAAAATCGAGTATGAAATCGTCAAGGGACTGAAACCCCAGATCAAAATCGGGTACAATGTCCAAAACGGCGTAAGGAATTTCTACCTTCCTTCGACCACCCCCGTGAACGGCGGGCGCCCCGATACAGAGGGGAAATTCCATGAGGGCAAAGCAAGCATTACCTCATCGCGTGACACGGGATTTACCTTCGAAGGGCTGCTCAACTACAACCGGACCTTCTGGGAGCACCTGAATGTCGTGGCTTTGGCCGGATACTCCTACATGAAGACCGAATGGAGCGGCACCCGTGCCAAAGGAGAAGATTTCACCCCGGAAGACATCTTCGGGTCGAACAACATGGGTTCGGCAAAGACCCAGAAAACGGAATCCTGGAAAGGAGACAACATCATCATCTCCGGATTCGGGCGACTCGACCTGTCGTGGAAAGACCGCTATTTCCTGACGGGAACCGTACGCCGGGACGGAGCCTCCAACTTCGGGGAGAGCAACAAATGGGGATGGTTCCCGGGTATCTCCGCAGCATGGAAGATAAGTAACGAGGAATTCCTGTCGGGAGTCCCGCAGATCAACCTTCTGAAACTTCGCGTCGGATGGGGTGTCACCGGGAACTCGGGATTTGGCAGTTATCTAAGCCAGTCCACCTACAACGTATCGAAGACCGACGGAGCAATCATCGGGCAAGATCTCATCACAGCCATCAAACTCAATGCAACGCTGGCCAATCCGGATCTCAAATGGGAAAAGACAAGCCAGTTCAACGTCGGAGTCGACCTGGCAATCTATGACCGGGTAAACATCAATTTCGATTTTTACAAGAAGAAGACCTCCGACCTGATTATCCCGATGAAGCTCCCGATGGAGAGCGGACTGAACGAGCAATGGGTCAATGCCGCGGATTTTGATGTTACGGGAGTTGAGTTGACCGTAAATGCCCAGGTCATCCACCGCAACAACTTCAACTGGAACGTTGACTTCAATTTCGGATGGAACGACAACAAGGTATCCAAGATTAACATCGCCGGGGAGTCTGCCAAATCGAGCCTTGCGAGCATCGGAATCATCGAAGGCGAAAAGCCCAGATCGTACTACGTGTATAAGTTCAAGGAGATCAACGAGGCGGGAGCGATGACCTTCTATGACCTCAACAACGACAATATGGTCGACAACAAGGACCGCATGGTGATGGGGGCACAGGATCCCACCTATACGCTTGGACTCGGCAGTTCGTTCAGCTATAAGGGCTTCTCATTCGATTTCTTCTTCGACTCTGCCCTCGGGCGCAAGCTGCTCAACTCGAACAAGGCCGAGCACACCTCTGCATATACGGCCGATCCTTCCAACCTGTACAAATGCGTACTGACCGAAAAGAATCTGCCGAAGACCTACAATCAGACCGTAGGCGGAGATTTCATCAACAACAGCCGATGGATCGAAGACGCCTCTTACCTGCGACTGCAGAACGTAACCCTGTCCTACACGTTCGGGACCAAGGCCTTCGGCAACGTGATCAAGAGCCTGCGAGTCTATGTACAGGGGCAGAATCTCTTCACGGTCAGCCAGTGGTCGGGCGTAAACCCCGAATCGAACAATCTCTATCCCTCTCTCAGGTCCTTTACGGGCGGATTAAGTATAACCTTCTAATCACATAAGACTATGAACGCAATAGCTAAATACATATCGATCCTGAGTATTGCCGCAGCCTCCGTTTTAACGGTTTCGTGTTCCGACGCAATGCTCGACGAGCAGCTGTACAGTTCGCTGGGGACCTCGAATCTGCCCAAAAACGAGAAAGGAGCGGAACAGCTGGTCCTGGGCATCTATTCCTATCTGTATGCAAGTGACTTCCAGCAATTCCCCATATACGGAAGCGATGCGACGTCGGACCAGATGTTCGTCAACTGGGGAGGTGTGCCCGAAGACGGCTGGGCCGGACAAATGAACTTCCTGACCTTCGACCAGAACCACTCCGTAGCACAGAACGCATGGCAACGCGCCTACATCATCATCGCCCAATGCAACGAGGTCGTGCGGCATTTCGGCGCCCTCACCTCGAACACGAAGATTGCCGAAGCTGTCGCCGAGGCGAAATTCTGGAGAGCCTACTGCTACTACCAGCTTGGGCTGATCTACGGGAATGCGCCGCTTGTCCTCGAAGACACCGACATGAAAAACGGAGTCAAACAGTCGCCCCGGGAGAAACTCTACCAGTTCGTCATCGACGAACTGACCCCGATCGACGAAAACAACGTCCTTCCCCACAGGCGGGAGTCGTCGGAATGGGGTCGCCCGACCCGTTGGGCCGTCAAGACGCTGTTGGCAAACCTCTATCTGAACAAAAAGGATTGGCCCAATGCCCTGAAATATGCCGACGATGTGATGCAACACGGCGAATTCACTCTGATGAAAGAGTTCCAGGACGTTTTCGACGTCGAGGAGAATTCGGAGTTGATTCTGACCATCGGTTGCGTCGGGGAGTATTACAGGGGGAACCTCTATGCGGCCCAGTCTCTCGAGGGTGACCTCATCGCCGGACTCGGTATCCAAGGGGTTTCGGGGTCCAACGGATTGGGTATGGCCGTGCCGTTCTACAACACGTACGATCCCAAGGACAAACGCATTCAGGACTTTGATCCCGTCACCAAGAAAGGGATTGCCATTCATGGATACCTCAACAATGTCGAAACCGGCGAACCGATCTACAAGGGCAGCGGAGGAGAACCTCTGAAGGTCGAAGAGGCGCTCAACCGCGTGGTAATTCTCAAATATCCGGTACAGGAAAATGCCATGAACGGAGAATGGATGACTCAGGATGTCGTCGTCTTCCGCCTGGCCGAGGTCATGCTCACCTATGCCGAGGCGCAGAACGAACTTGGGAGGCCGGATCTGGCCATCCCCCGCATCAACGATATTCGCCGACGTGCCGGGGTGGACGAATTGCCGCTGGACCTGAGCAAGGACGAGGTACGCGACGCCGTCCTGGCCGAACGCGGTTGGGAGCTCTTCATGGAAGGATATCGGCGCCACGACCTGATCCGTCACGGGAAGCTGCTGGAAAGCATCCGACCCAAGTGGGAATACTATCTCGACTCGCCGTTCGGAATTTCGGGAGAGGAATTCCGCAACCTGTATCCCATACCTGCTGCTGCGATGATTCTCAATCCGGCACTGAAGCAAAACGACGGATACAACAAATTATAACCGAAAAACAATCGTCCCTGCGATCCATATCCAACGGCCTGGCCCAGACAGTGCCAGGCCGTTGGAACCGATCGCCCACCTACGAACATCAAAAAACAATTTGAATGAGACCCAAACTATTTCTTGCAGTACTGACAGTCCTGGGCGCCATCGCCCTGTTTTCATGCGACGATTCGCAACCCGAAATCCGGCTACAGGCCTACGAAACGGGAGCCATCCGCCCTGCAGGATGGATTCGAAACCAAATGCGCAGAGACCTTGCGGAAGGTTTTGCAGGGCAGTTGGACCTGCTGACCAAGCGTGCCGGGGACAGCGTATTCCTCCGGCATCGGGACCTGGACTGGGACGGCGGAGACTGGAATCGCGATCCCAGGCTGAAAACCTATCCGGACATGTTCAGATGGTGGGATGGCGAAAGCGAAGGGAACTGGCGGCTCGGGCTGGTGGAAATGGCCTACATGGCCAATGACCCCAAAGCCATTGAGAAGATTTCCTCATACCTGAATGCCGTCATCGAAAAGAGCCTGTCGGACGACCATTACATCGGGATGTTCGGCCCTTCGGCACGATACAAGGTCATCGGAGACTTGTGGACCCAGTCATTGATTCTGAAGACGCTCATTTCTTACTACCATTTCACCGGGAACGAGGCCATACTCAATGCCGTAATCGCCGCCGTCGACAAGATGATCGAGGCCTATCACGTATTCGAAGACCACCAGAACATATACGACATCAACCGCAACGGACACTCCCTGGCCAGCTATACGGATGTCGCGGAGGAGTTGTACCGTATCACCCAAGACACCAAATACATCGAGCTGGTACGCATCCTATACGACGATTTTTCGAAAAGCGCACTGATTGCCGGGTCGAAGGAGTCGGCCCGGGAA
The DNA here is from genome assembly GCA_019113885.1 of Candidatus Alistipes intestinipullorum. Lineage (GTDB taxonomy): Bacteria > Bacteroidota > Bacteroidia > Bacteroidales > Rikenellaceae > Alistipes > Alistipes intestinipullorum. Next base: position 5,739 of record DXGO01000012.1, read on the forward strand.
GCCGTAGACATCCAGTTGCCGCAGCTGCTCAATCCCAACAAGCCTTTTGTAGAGCATGCCGTGCATGTCGTGGAACAAATCCGGGCCCCGCTTTTCTTGGGGTACCACATTCCCGGAGACAGCATCTATGCACGTGCGAACAGAATGGCTTTCGAGAAACTGTCAGGATGCATCACACCCAGCGGCAACTGCATCGGGGACGAATGGATATTCGGCCGTGTGGGCAGTCCCGAGATAGGGCATGAATACTGTGTGATGACCGAACTGCTGGCTACATACGCCTCGTATGTGGAAAAAACAGGCGACGTCTCGATAGCGGACCAAATGGAACATTTGGCATTCAACGCCGCCCAGGGAGCCCGCACGGCAGACGGAAAGGGGATCAACTACATATCGACCGACAACAGGATGCAGGCCCGGGGCAACGGATGCTACTATTCACCCACTCACGAAGAGCGCGCGGTATGCTGTAACCCCAACGCCGTTCGGTTCATGCCCCTGTATGTCAAAAACATGTGGATGCAGTACGAGCGTGGCGGCGAGAAGGGAATCATGGCCCTGCTCTACGGCCCCGGCGTATTGACCACGGATTTTCAGGGCACGGAACTGAAGATCGAACAACAGACCGACTATCCCGTCGAAGAGGCGATGACCTTTACCGTAACGCCGGCCCGGACATTGGAAATCCCGCTGGCTTTCAGGGTCCCGGCCTGGGCCGAACAAACGGTCGTAGAAGCCCCCGGGGCAACGGTTTCGGATGAAGAAGACGGCATCGTATTCGTCAGGAAGGTTTGGAATCCGGGCGACAGGATCACCATCCGGTTCAAGTCCTCGATCCGGCAGCATACCGCCACAAACGGAGAACAATATTTCACAAAAGGAGCCATTCTCTATGCTCTTCCCATCGAAGGAACGGCCCACTGCCTGAGAAGCTACGGTCATGGAGGATTCGCCGACACGGAATACGTCGCCGTGAACGACGCGGACTTCGAGAAATACTGCATCTCGCGTTCGACGATCGACTCGATGCAGGCCGAGGAGTGCCCGGCATCGGACTATTGCATTTGGGATGCCCCCCGGCAAAAGATCGAGGCCGACTTTTATCTCCGGAACGGGACCCGGGAACGCGTCGTGTTGATACCCTTCGGGAATACGGTCCTGCGGCGCGTAACATTCCCCATGCGCCACATCCAGTAGCATAAAGGCGAAAACCAATCGTTAACGAACCATGCGTTGCATTATCATACCATCCGCTATCATCGTGAGCCTGCTGCTGGCATTGATCCCGCGGGAGGCAGAGGCCGGCATTTCGCTTCCCGATCCGATTTTCGAAGGGGAAAGCCGCAACGTAGCAGCCTCCGACAGGGAGATTCGTTTCCATCAGCCCAAAGGGCTGTATGCGACGCTCGGAGCGAAAAGCTACGTCATTGGATGTCAAGACGGAAGCTTTCCCGATTTCGGGCATCTCATCCCGGGCGAAATGGGCGGGGTTTGGGCCATTCCGATCAAGGTATTGGACGGATTCTGGCTGAAAATTGACGAACCCCGAACCGGGGAATCGAAATGGGCCGTCGGGGCCGGGAAGTTTACCACACGCCCCCACGAATGCGAATTGGATTACGGGGAGCTGCTTTCCTCGCTGCGGGTCCGCCAGAAACAGTGCTGTCCTCAACAGGAGGCTGGGGTTCTGGTCGTCTATGAGATGGAAAATACGGATTCGGTTGACCGGGAGCTGGTGCTGGAGTTCGTGGCCCGCAGCGAAATTCGCGGAGTGTTCGACTTCGCCGGAGACCGGAATGAGTCGGAGGATGTGCTGCTGCGACCGACACACGGCATGCTGACGTTCCGGGACGGCACAAACACCTGGTTCGGGACCGTCGGGTGCGGAGAACCTGACGTCGTCATCTCCCGGCAGGCAGAACCCTGCGAACGGAATGCCGGAAAAGGGGTCTCCGCAGCATTGCGTTGCCGCATAACCGTCCCCGCGAACGGTAAATATACCGTAAGGTACGGTATCGCAGGGTCCACAGCCTCCCGAAAGGAGGCCGTCGAGAGCTGCTCACGGATCATTGCAACTTCGCAGGAGATAATCCGCGAGAAGATCAACACGATGGCCGAAGCAATTGGCCGCAGTGCGATCTCGATTCCCGACAAACAGTTGGAGTACGTATACGACTGGAACAAGGTACATATCGAATGGATGGTATCGGACCTGCCTCACCTGGGCCGTTATCTTCATGGCGGGGCTGTCACCTATCCGTTTCTCTTCTGCGACATGTACTCCATACAGGCATTGTGCGCCATGGGAGACCACGCGCTGGCAAAATCCACCTTGAAAGTGCTTAGGGAGCAGTCGGAACGGGCAAACGGGAATGGACGGATCGTCCACGAGGTATCGGCGATGGGCACCGTCGGCAACCGGGGCAATACGCAGGAAACGGCCCACTACATAGCGGCCGTCGGGGAGGTTTTCAAATGGACAGGCGACACTTCGTTTCTCAAGGAGCATTACCCATACATGCAGCAGGGCATCTCCTGGCTTCTGGATACCTGCGACGCGGACGGGAACCTGATCCCCGAAGGGAACGGGATTATCGAGGTCCAGGGGCTCAATGCCGAGGTCATCGACGTCGCATGCTATACGCAACAGGCGCTGGTCTCCCTTGCGGAAGCTGCGGCGGTACTGGGAGACTCCGTCCAAAGCGCACGGTACGCGGAAAAGGCTGAAATTCTGAGCGTACGAATCGACAGTGCGTTCTGGCATGAGACAAACGGCACGTACGCCGATTTCGTCGCTGACGGGCCTGTCGCACAGCAAGTCATACGGGGTGCGATCCGCCAACTGGAGATGAACCGGCAATACGGTGTCATGCCTTCGCCACAGGCGGAGACATACTACGAAGACCTGCTTGCACGAATCGACAGAGACCCGTATGATACGCTTAAAAAGCCTCGGATCTCGAACTGCAACTGGATTATCAACATCCCGCTCGAAACAGGAATCGCTCCGGCAGACAGGGCGCTCCGGCAGCTGGACAAGGTCCGGGAACAATATACGGGGCCGCACGGGCTCTATATCTCCGGCATCGAGCAGGACCGGGTCATGACCATCACGAACGGAGTTCAGGCCGTCTGCGAGGCCCGATATGGCCGTATCGACGAGGCTCTTTGGTATGTACACCGTATTACGGACACCTTCGGATACCTCTTCCCGGGCGGCATATACGAAATGACTCCCGATTGGGGTTGTCCCGTCATTGCGTGGACAAGCTATGGGATTGTCGTCCCCCTGATTTCCTATGTCTTCGGGGTGCATCCTGACGCCATGAACCGGCAGATCATACTGAAACCCAACCTGCCGAAGGAGTGGAACGAGCTTTCACTGAGGAATCTGAAAATCGGAGACAGCAGCATCGATTACAGCCTCCGGCGCAATGGGAAAACGGTATACGTGGAGGTTACGGATGACCGACCCGGATGGGAATACGAGATCGACACCGGATACATGGAGGGGTACACCTTTCTCTTTACCCACAGGACCCGTCCGGCTGAAGGGTTGCCGAATGTTGCGGAAAAGGAGTCGCGCCACGACAGATCCGAATAAGCGGGCCCGGGATTGCGGGTTGCGGCAAGGCCCGTCTGCCGGGTCGAGACCCGGCGACAAAAACTTCCGGTCTTCCCGCAATCCCGTTGCAAAAAATTAAAAGTTATGTTTAATTTTATTGAATCTTTGGGGTGTCCCAGCCACGGGAACATCAAACCCGAACCACATAACATAAAACATAACAATAACATGAACAAAGAGTTTTTGAACACGCCGAAAATCCAGGATGGACGCATACCGTTCCATCCGATCATCATGCAGTTCGCAGCCCGCATGATAGGTAAAAGCTATGAGGAATTCATGACCGACCACCGTGTTCTGGTCGACTCCAACATGCGCTGCCTGGAGCTCTTCGACATGGACGCCGTCAGCGTCATCTCGGACCCCTATCGCGAGACTTCGGGGTTCGGTGCCCGGATCACATTCGACGGAAATGCGAGCCCCAAGGCCGAACGGCTCATCCAGGCTCCCGAAGAGATCGCCAAGCTCCGTGTCCCTGCCGTAGAAAGCGGACGCAGGATGATGGACCGGGTCGACGGAGTCGCGCTGTACCGCGAGCGGCTCGGAAGGAATTTCCCCGTTGTCGGATGGATCGAGGGTCCATTGGCCGAAGCATGTGACCTGATGGGCGTCACCGAGGTGCTGATGCAGATGATGCTCGACCCCGCACCCGTACGTGAACTCATGGACAAGTGTCTCGAGCTGGGCATGGCCTTCGCGGATGCACAGATTCAGGCCGGAGCGAACATAATCGGAGTCGGGGATGCCATCTGTTCCCAAATCAGCCCGGACATGTACGAGACCTTCGTACTGCCCCTGCATGACAAACTGTTCGATCATATCCGCAGCCGCGGAGCAAAGGTAAAACTCCACATCTGCGGGAACATCACGTATATTCTGCCCCTGCTCGCCCGCGTGCGGCCCGACATCCTCGACATCGACTGGATGGTTTCCCTTGCCGAAGCGAGAGCGACGATGGGCGACGACACGCTGCTCAGCGGCAACGCGGATCCCGTCGCGCTGATTCAGGACGGAACGGAAGAGCAGATTCGCGCCCATTTCGAAGAGTCGCTCGCCGTATGCGGAAAAGATCGTTTCATTTACTCCGCAGGATGTGAGATCACCCCTGGAACCGCACCCTCGAAACTGGCATTCATGCGGAAACTGACCCTGAAACCATGAACCTCTACACCATTGTCCTCTCCCTGATCGTTGCACTGGGAGGCTTGCTCTACGGATTCGACACCGCCGTCATATCGGGAACGCTCAACTACATCCAGCCCTATTTCGGTCTGAGTGAGGCAGGGCTCGGATGGACGGTCAGTTCGTTGTTGTTCGGATCGCTCGCGGGCGTATATCTGGCCGGTATCATCGGGCAGCGCTGGGGGCGCAAACCCTCGATGTCCGCAGCATCCCTGATCTTCATCGTATCGGCCCTGCTCTCCGCCCTGTCGGTCAATCTATGGATGTTTATCTGTGCTCGGGTTCTCGGCGGGATCGCCGTCGGCATCGTATCCACACTCGCACCGGTGTACATCGCGGAGGTCGCGCCTGCCCGCTACCGCGGCATGCTCGTCTCGTTCAACCAGCTGGCCATCGTCATCGGTATCCTGATCGCATTCTTCACCAACTATTTTCTGGTCAATACGGGTGAAAACAACTGGAGATGGATGCTGTCCGTCATGGCTCTTCCGTCGGTTCTGCTCTTCGTGGCCCTGTTCTTCGTCCCGGAGAGCCCGCGGTGGCTCATCGAGCGCGGATTCCGCGACAAAGCCGCTGCCGTCCTGGCGAAAAGCCTGCCTGCAGAGGCCATATCCGCAGAGATTTCCGACATCGAAAGCTCCTTCCGCAATAAAGAAAAGGTTTCCTACCGCGAACTTTTCGGCGCCGGAGGCCGAAAGGTCCTGCTGATCGGGCTGATGCTCTGCATTTTCCAGCAGATAACGGGAATCAATACCATCATGTACTACGCCCCGAAGATCTTCTCGATGAACGGATATTCGGGAGATGTCGCACTGCTGCAAACCGTCATTATCGGCATTTTGAACCTGGTCAGCACTCTTGCGGCAATTCTGGTCGTCGACAAGGCGGGACGCAAGCCGCTACTGCTGGTCGGATCGTTGGGAATGGGTATTTCGCTGCTGTCGCTCTCGGTGCTCTACCACCTCGGATTGCAAGGCGGGACGGGCGTTCTGATCGCCATCCTGTGCTATATCAGTTTCTTCTCTCTCTCGCTGGGGCCCGTAATATGGGTCGTCGTTTCCGAAATTTTCCCCAACAGAATCCGCAGCCTGGGAATGTCGGTGGCCATGATCGGCTTGTATGTCGCCAACATTCTGGTCACCACCTCCTTCCCGGTAATGCTGACGGCCCTGAGCGGAGAAACGACATTTTTCATCTTTTTCGTCATCTGCATTTGCTGTTTCTTCTATGTGATGAAATACGTCCCCGAGACCAAAGGCAAGAGCCTCGAAGAGCTCGAGGAGTTGCTGAAAAAGTAGCTTGTTGGTAAAAAACAGGATTCCTGCCGGATTTTTACAACTCCGGCTCACGGAAACCCCGAACTGGAAGTATCTATTATAATTGTTGATCTACCCAAACCGCACCACCGTGTATAAAGTGGAACATATGACTGACAAGCAGCTTATGGATGCCGTAAGGAACGACTGTCACAGGTCGTTCACTGAACTGTATCGGCGCTACAAGCATGTCATATTCCATTTTATCGTCAGGCTCTCGGAAGGGAACTATGCCATGGCGGAAGACATCCTGCAGCAGACGTTCATCAGCATATGGAACTGCAGGAAAAAGATTGTGATCGAGAAATCGGTGCAAAGCTATTTAAAGGTTGTCGCCAAGAATCTGTTTCTCAAAGAAACAGCCCATCGGATCACCAAAGAACTTCGCATGAGCATGGCGGCTTCGGGACGTGGGGGTATCAACGAAAGGACGGA
>DXGO01000013.1 GCA_019113885.1 Candidatus Alistipes intestinipullorum
GTGCGCCTCTTCAACCCGCTCTTCACGAAGGAGAACCCCGACGACGTGGAGGAGGGCCAGACCTGGGAGGACAACCTCAACCCCGAGTCGATGGTCAAGGTGAAGGGATACCTGGAGCCGTCGCTGCGCGAGATTCCCGTCGGACAGGCCGTACAGTTCGAGCGCGTGGGCTACTTCTGCCCCGACACCGACTCGACGCCCGACCACCTGGTCTTCAACCGCACCGTGACGCTCAAGGACTCTTGGGCCAAGATCAACAAGTAATCCCCCGGGGGCGTCCGAGGTTCGGCACGCGGCCCCATAAAATGCGAAAGGCCCGGCAAATGCCGGGTCTTTTCGATTTACTTTACAGAGTCAAGGTCCCTCATCACATCAGCCGCCTGAACGTACGGCCTCCCAGCAGGTAGCGCAGGACGATCGAACCGCCATAGACATGCTTCGCTGCGGAGCGCCGCGATGATTGGATCGCCCGCCGCTTTTTCGCCAGCGCCGGGTGCCACCGGAAAAAGTCCCGCCAGGCACGGAACACCGCCCGGAAGTTGTCCGCACGCCCCTGCAAGAGGTACGACAGGGCAGCCAGCAGGTCGAGCGCCGGACGCATGACGGCCACCAGCAGCCGCTGCCCCGACGAGGAGCATTTGTAGAGCATCGCCAGGTTGTTGCGGTGATTGTAGAAAACCTTCGAGGGCGAATCTGTCTGGAGCGTTCCGCCGCCGAGGTGGTACACCCGGCTCTCGGGAACCATCCGCACGCGGTAACCCGCCAGCTGCATGCGCCAGCAGAGGTCGATCTCCTCCATGTGGGCGAAGAAGTCGTCGTCGAAGCCTCCCAGCGCCCGGAACACCTCGGCCCGGCAGCAGAAGGCCGCGCCGCTGACCCAGAAGACATCGCGCGCATCGTCGTACTGGCCCCGGTCCTCCTCGACAGTACGCAGGATGCGTCCCCGGCAGAAGGGATAGCCCAGCAGGTCGATGTATCCGCCCGCGGCCCCGGCATATTCGAACATCCGCCGCTCCTCCGAGGAGATCAGCTTCGGGGCGACAACTGCCACGTCGGGATTCCGGTCGAGGCACTCCGTCAACGGCTGCAACCACCCCTCGGGGGTCTCGACATCGGAATTGAGCAACAGGTAGTAATCCGCCTCGATCTGCTCCAGGGCCCGGTTGTAGCCCCCGGCGAATCCGTAGTTGCGGTCCATGCGGAGCACCCGCACCGAGGGGAACTCCTCGCCCAGCATCGCCACCGAACCGTCGGTCGAGCCGTTGTCGGCCACGATGACCTCGACCCCCTCGGGGGCCGCTGCCACGACCGACGGCAGGAACCTCCGCAGGTGGTCGACACCGTTCCAGTTGAGTATGACGATCTTAGCGACTGACATTCCGTTTGTATTTCCAACGCTTGTGCGACCACATCCAAAGTTCGGGCCGACGGCGTATCTCCGACTCCAGAATCCGCACATAGCGCTCCGTAATGACATTGTCGGCGACCGGCTCCTCGCCGTCGTAAATCTTTTCGAACGACATCTCGTACCGGCCGCGGCGCAGGCGCTCCATCTTCACGAAGTAGACCGGGAGGTGGCACCGCAGGGCGAGTTTCTCGCCCCCGTCGAAGAAGATCGTGTCCTGATTCAGGAAACGGAACCAGTGGCTGTCGGGACGTTTCGGAGGGTTCTGGTCGGCAATGAGCCCCATCACGAGATGGCGGCCCGCCACCCCGCACTCGCGGTTGCGCAGGTAGAAACGCAGGCTCTCACGCATGGGCACCGTCGTGGCATACTCGCCGTTGCGCAGCCGCTGGTAGAAGACATCCGCCACGGGGTTCTCCAACGGATGATAGACCGCCACAACGATCTGCGACGGGGCATAGAGGCTCCAGAACGAACAATACTCCCAACACCCGAAATGTGCGGTCATGGCGATCCAGTCGCGCCCCCCGACACGTTTCAGATGTTCGTCGAGGCCCTTTACCTTCAGGATGCGGCGGCCCTTGGCAGGCGTCATGTGGGCCATGTCGACCGTATCGACAAACAACTCGGCCAGCGTCCAGTAGAACTTGCGGCGCAGGAGGGCCAATTCGCGGTCGCTCTTCTCAGGGAAGGAGTTGCGCAGGTTCTTCTTGACCACCTTCAGGCGGTAGCGCAGGCAATAATAGAGCAGTACGAAGAGCAGCGTCTCGACCACATAGTACTTGAACCAATAGGGCAGAATGGCGAAGAAGCGGGCCATGAGCCACAACACCTCCAGCCGGACACGTTGGAAACGATTCAATTGCGTACGTTTCGCGCTTGCCATACCCATCGGATCAAGGTTCCACGAAAAGTTTCACGTTGTCGACCCGGGTACGCACCCGCAGCCAACGAATCAGCGTCTCGCGATCAATGGACCGCGTCGAGTCGCTCGGCGTGACGACACACACGAGGGTCGTATCGCCCGGGGAACCGGCAGTATCGTAAGTGATGCCTTTCGTAAGCGACACCGTCCGAATGTTCTCCATCATCGCGCCCATTTCGCGAGAAATGTCCCCCACCTCGACGTTCGTCACCCGGTAACGCTGCAGCAGCGAGGTCATCTCTCCGATGCGGCGGTTCTTCTCCTCGAGCAGCTCACCATAACTCTGTTGCAACGACGCCACATCAATACGCTCCTCCCCGGTTCCCTGACGCACAATGAGCTCCGTATCGGACAACCCGAAACGCTCCAGCTGGTTCCGGGCGTTCTCGATCATCTCCTCGCTGAGCGGCTCGCCCAGGAGCAGCAGCTCGACTTGCGACGGCTTGCCTCCATGTACATAATGTTTAGAACATTCAATCACGCGGGTCTGGGGGAAATTGAAGACCTGTGCGACGTATTTGTCGACCGAAGCCTCAAAGACCGAAACCTGCACCATGTGAAAGCCGATCACCACGCTCGGAACAAAGGTCACGAGCGTTACGGCCATCATCAGCCGCTTGACGTTCCGCTCACGCACCTTATCGATGAAGACCTTCTTTTCGTACTTCAGGAAACACACCATCAGATAGGTCGCCAACGCGATGAATACCGAGTTGATAAAAAAGAGGTAGAATGCCCCGAAGAAGAAACGCATCTGGCCCGTAGCCAGGCCGAAGCCCGCCGTGCAGAGCGGAGGGATCAGGGCCGTGGCGATGGCCACGCCGGGGATGACGGTCGAAGTACGGTCCTGCCGTGTCTGCGCCACAATACCTGCCAGGCCGCCAAAAAAGGCGATCAGCACGTCGTAGGTCGTCGGCACGGTACGCGCCAGCAGCTCGCTGCTGTTCGACGACAGCGGCGAGATGAAGAAGTAGACCGTCGAGGTGATGATCGCGACGATGAACATCAGCACGAAATTGCGCAACGACCGTTTCAGCAGTTCGAAGTCGTTGATTCCCATCGACAGACCGATACCCATAATCGGGCCCATGATGGGCGATACGAGCATGGCGCCGATGATAACCGCCGCGGAGTTGACGTTCAGGCCCAGCGAAGCGATCAGCGTGGCGAAGATCAACACCCAAAGGTTGACGCCGTGGAATTCGACGCCCTTCGAGATGTTGGCGACGACTTCGTCGCGCTGCGCCTTGTCCTCCTCGAGGCTGAAGCGGCCTCGGAGGAACTCGCGCAATTCATGGAGCCAGGCCACAAAGGAGGAGTGCAATCCTCCGCCGGCACCGGAATTCCCTGCGGGATCTATATCGATACGGTTTTCCATAGTTCAGGTCTTTTTCAAAATCATTCACACCAACGAGGCCGCCCGGATCATGCTTCCGCATCGTTCGGGCATGCCTCACATTCACATTCGTTTTCGTCGCGCCGATGCCGCGCCTTCGGGCGCCCGGCCACCACCAGCACGAACTCGCCGCGCGGTTCATTCGCCCGGAAATGCTCCAGCACCTCGGCGATTGTACCGCGCACGGTCTCTTCGAATTTCTTGGTCAGCTCGCGCGAGACCGAAACCGGACGGTCGGGGCCGAACACCTCGGCAAACTGTTCGAGGCACTTCACCACGCGGAACGGCGACTCGTAGAAGATCATCGTACGCTCCTCGTCGGCCAAACGCTGCAGCTGCTTGCTGCGACCCTTTTTCTGGGGCAAGAACCCCTCGAAACAAAACCTGTCACAGGGGAATCCGCTCTGCACCAGGGCCGGGATCAGCGCCGTGGCTCCGGGCAGGGTCTCTACCTCGATCCCCGCCTCTACGCACGTGCGCACGAGCAGGAACCCCGGGTCGGAGATACCCGGTGTGCCGGCATCCGAGACCAACGCGGCATCCCGCCCCGCGGCGATCGTCTCAGCGACCATCCGCACGGTAGCGTGCTCATTGAACTTGTGGTGGGAGTAGAGTTTTTTCTCGATGCCGAGGTGTTTCAGCAGAAACAAGGTCGTGCGTGTATCCTCGGCCAGGATGAAATCCACACGCCGCAGCACGTCGACCGCGCGCAGCGTAATATCATCGAGGTTGCCGATCGGCGTAGGAACGATATAGAGCCGGGACATGGAGATCAGGCGAATTTACGTTCGAGCAGCTCCATGAGCAGCCGCACGCCGTCGGAATCGGGATTCCAGGCGTAATGTTCGGCAATGTAGATCATGCAGTCGTCGAGGCTTTCGCAGGCATTGAGCGCATCGACCGCCCGGTCGTATGCCACGCGGTCGCCGCCAAACAGATCGCGGATCAGCAGGAATTTGTCGTTGATGCCGATGGCTTTCCGCAGGTCGTCGACCGGCTCCTGGAGACGCAGTTCCGAGGCGGCGTCCCGGTGCGGAGCGATCTTGTCGGCCAGGGTCTGCACGTCGTGGTTGATGACATCGCCCAGCACGGTTCCGGCCGCCACGGGCATGTCCGCAGGTGTTACCGAAGCTTCTCCGGCAATGGTATCGTCCGTCGAAGGCTCCGATTCCGGGACAACGGAGGGTGCTGCATGCGCTCCGAAACGGGATTCGGCAAAGGATGGTTCGACGGGCCGGACCGCGCCGGCATCAGCGGAGTGCTCCTTACGGAGGGACACCTCCGGCTTTTCGGGCTGTGTATCGTAGAGCGACATGATGACGCGCTGCTTGTGGCGGTGACGGAGCGTCTCGTCGTCGAGTCCGAACAAGGTAGGATCGGCATGCGTCGGTTTCGGTTCGGCGGCCGGCGCAGGCGCAGCCGGTTCAGAAACAACCGGAGCGGCCGGGGCAGCATCGGGAATCGGGGCGGTCTCGGAGGCCGGAACCGGGGCAGTATCGGAAGCCGGGGCGGGGTCGAAGACAACCGAAGCTTCCGGCACAGCGGCGGGTTCGGGGGTATGGTCGGATGCAGGCTCGACTACGGGTTCCGCCTCATGGAAAGCTTCCGGCACGGCGGCAGGTTCGGGTTCAATTTCGGGTGCAGGTGCAGGCTCGGCTGCGGGTTCCGCCTCGGGCACCGCAGCCGCCGTTTCGGTTTCGAGGGCCGGGTCGCCGGCGACCATATCGGGCTCCATGCCGATCGCCAGGAGTTCGTTCAGGTCCAGCAGTTCGCCGGCAGCGAGCGTTTCGGACTCTTCGGGAGCAGGCTGCGGCAGGACAGGTTCCTCGACAAACGGAGCATCCGGGATCGGTGCAGAAACCGTTTCGGACGCTGCCTGCGGAGACGCGGCACCCCACGCCCCATCCGTTTCGGCGGGCTCCGCATCGGCGGAACAAAAGCGGATCGCTTCGTAAAGCCGGCGCAACTTCTCCAACGCCAAATCCCGTTCGAGGGCCGGAACCTTCCCGGAGGCATTCCAGCCCTCGACCAGTTCCGCAAGTTTATCTATCTCACAACGAATTTCTTTCCTGTCCATCGTAACGCATATTTTCGACCTCCAAAGATAACGATAAACCGCATTCCGGCAAAACAAAAGGCGAGAAAATACCCTCGGGAGATTCCGAACGCCGAAAATCGCCCTCCGGAGAGGCCCATCTCAAATAAAAGTATTATCTTTGTGCGAAATATCCGGAACCGGAACGAAACGATCGTCGGACAGCGTCGGAATCCCCCTTTCCACGCCCCGGGACCTGTTCCGCAACGGACGAAACAAAAAAACAGCGAATCAAATGGCATTACAATGCGGTATAGTCGGTCTGCCGAACGTCGGCAAATCGACCCTTTTCAACTGCCTGTCGAACGCCAAGGCCCAGGCAGCCAACTTCCCCTTCTGCACCATCGAGCCCAACGTGGGCGTGATCACCGTCCCCGACCAGCGGCTCGTGCGGCTGGCCGAGATCGACCATCCCAAACGCGTTGTCCCCACGACGATCGAGATCGTCGACATCGCCGGACTGGTCAAGGGCGCCTCGAAGGGCGAAGGCCTGGGCAACAAGTTCCTCGGCAACATCCGCAACACGAACGCCATCATCCACGTGCTGCGCTGCTTCGACAACGGCAACATCACCCACGTCGACGGTTCGATCGACCCCGTGCGCGACAAGGGGATCATCGACACCGAACTCCAACTCAAAGACCTCGAAACCGTCGAGAACCGCCTGGCCAAGACCCAGAAACAGGCTACGTCGGGCGGCGACAAGAACGCCAAACGCGCCGTGGAACTGTTGTTGCAGTACAAGTCCGTGCTGGAACAGGGGCGCTCGGCCCGCACCGTGGAGCTCGACAGGGAGGACCGCAAACTGGTCGCCGACCTCAACCTGCTGACCGACAAACCGGTTCTCTACGTCTGCAACGTCGACGAGAAGAGCGCCGCCACGGGCAACGCCTACACCGAGGCCGTGCGTAAGGCGATCGCCGACGAGCGGGCCGAGATGCTCGTCATCGCAGCGGCCACCGAGGCCGACATCGCCGAGTTGGAGAGTTACGAGGAGCGCCAGATGTTCCTCGAGGACCTCGGGCTCGAAGAGTCGGGCGTGGCACGCCTGATCAAGGCCGCCTACAAGCTGCTCAACCTCGAGACCTTCTTCACCACCGGAGCCGACGAGACCCGGGCCTGGACCTATTCGCGCGGCATGAAGGCCCCGCAGACTGCCGGCATCATCCACACGGATTTCGAGCGGGGATTCATCCGCGCCGAGGTCATCAAGTACGACGACTATGTCGAGCTGGGATCGGAAAAGGCGTGCCGCGACGCCGGAAAGATCGGCATCGAGGGCAAGGAGTACGTCGTGCAGGACGGCGACATCATGCACTTTCTGTTTAACGTCTGACAACCATTCCGGATTTCGAACGGAACCACTAAAACTTCCATACCATGAAAAACGCGAAGTACATTCTTCTGGGAATCGCAGCCGTTGTCTGCGCCGCCGTGCTCGCACGCGCCTACACCTACAAGTACCGTGCACAGGACACGATTGTCGTGACGGGGCTCGGCGAAACGGAGTTCACCTCCGACCTGATCGTCTGGTCGGGAGCAGTCACGGCTGAATCGCAGAATGTTGCCACGGGATACGCCCAGATTGAGCGGGCAAAGGAGAAGGTTCTGAAGTATCTGAAAGACAAGGGACTTCCTGAAGAGTCCGTGATTTTCGAGTTCGTAAACGTCGACAAGCAGTACGAACCGGTCTACAACGCAAACGGCAACTGGGCCGGGCAACGGTTCACGGGATACAGCCTGCGGCAACGCTTTACCGTGGAGTCCACAGACGTGGAGCGTGTGGAGGGAATTTCGCGCGAGATCTCCTCGCTCATCGCCCAGGGCGTCTCGATCGATGCCTACGCACCGGACTATTATTATACGAAACTCGACGACGTAAAGATGGGCCTGATCGAGACGGCCTCGGCCGACGCCCGCATGCGGGCCGAGAAGATCGCCGTGAATGCCGGGACGAAGATCGGGCGCGTGGCCTCGGCCCGCATGGGAGTCTTCCAGATCACCGGTGCCAACACCAACGAGGAGTTCTCGGCCGGCGGATCGTTCAACACCTCGAGCCGCCACAAGAAGGCGCGCATCACGATGCGCATCGAATATCGGGTAAAATAACCGGAACTGCCGCAACAACAATCTTACGCTGTCCAAGTTC
>DXGO01000014.1 GCA_019113885.1 Candidatus Alistipes intestinipullorum
ATTCGACCTGCGGGGTGCCGATGCCATCCTGAGCGTAACCCCCTATTACAACAAGCCTTCGCAGGAGGGGCTTTACCAACACTTCCGCACCGTTTCGGAGCACTCGCCCCTGCCGGTGATCCTCTACAATATCCCGGGGCGTGCGGGAGTCAACATGACCGCCGAAACGACGCTCCGTATCGCCCGCGACTTCAAGAACGTCATCGGCATCAAGGAGGCTTCGGGCAACATCGACCAGATGCAGCGCATCCTCGACAACCGCCCCGACAACTTCCTCGTCCTCTCGGGCGACGACGGCATGACCCTCGAACTCATGCGGCGCGGCGGCGACGGCGTGATCTCCGTGGCGGCCAATGCCTTCCCGCAACGCTTCATGCGCTGCGTCAACTACGCCAAAGCCGGAGATTTCGAAGCTGCGGACCGGGAGTACAAAGCCCTGGACGAGGCCGTGAAGGCGCTCTTCGAGGAGGGTAACCCCGTAGGCGTGAAGTGCGCCCTGTCGGTCATGGGCCGCATCGGCGACACCATGCGTCTGCCGCTGGTCAGCGGCTCGGAAGCCCTGCGGCAAAAATTCAAATCCCTGATCGAAAAATACGATTTGCGCTGATTTTTGCGTTGGTATCGGAAACAAGCGCCATGAAACGACTGCTCTTCCTGCTTCTGATGCTTCCGGCCCTCGCCGCAGCCAAGGCCCCCGACGAGGAGATGATCCTCGACCGCACGATGGACGCCGAATCGCCCTACTATTATCCCGCGCTCCTGATGCGCTACAATGCCGGAGATACGACGCTCACCGACGAGGACTACTATTACCTCTACTACGGATACGCCTACCGCGACGAGTACAAGCCCCTGGCCACGAACCCCGACCTGGATAAGATGCTCATGCTCATGGGCGGCCTCGACCCCGACCATCCGAACGTCGAGTCGCTCGAGGCCATCGTCTCGTTCGGCACCGAGGCCCTGAAACGCGACCCGTTCAGTCCCAACATCCTGAATACCCTCTCGTACGCCTACGGCGCCCTCGGAGACCACAAGCGCGAAAAGGCCTACGCCGCACACATGAACGGCATCATCCGTACGATCCTCGCCTCCGGTGACGGGTTTACGCAGAAGACTCCGCGGCACGTGCTGATGTTCAGCCACGCGCTCGACGCACTGGCCGCCGAAGGCCTCTCCTACGGAAAGGCCCGCATCGTCAGCCGCACGGTCGAATTCGTGCCGTTGGCCGTCCCCTATGTTGTCGAGGGAAAAAAGCGTAAAGGGTTCTATTTCGACTTCAGCCGCGTCTACTGGAACAAACCCGAAGGATACACCTACAAACGTGACCGCACATGGCAGTTCAACAACTTAAAACCGCGTACCTACAAATAGGGCGTCTCTTTCTGACGGTAGCGTTCGTGGCGGCCATCGCCACGGGCTGCAGCAAGGGAACGGATGATCCGGGGTATGTTCCGCCCAAGATGGCTGAGCGGTGTGTCATCCTCTACATGCCAGGCCGGAGCCTGATTTCCTTTTACCGACAGAATCTCGACGGAATAGCCCGAGCCATCAATGCCTCCGTCCCAGGAAACGGCCGGATGCTCGTCGTATGGCAGCCCGAAAACAGCGGGAAGGCCGTCTTGCAGGAGGTTTACTACGACACCCGGAAGCGCGCCTGCGAGACCCGGGTACTGAAAGAGTACGAAAGTTTCGCCGCCGGAAATCCGGACGACGTGGCCGCCCTGCTGGGCGACGCCGTGGCGGCAGCCCCAGCAAAACAATACGGGCTCATCATCGGATGTCACGGCAAAGCGTGGGTTCCCGCATCCTCCGGAAATCTCTCGTCGTATGCCCTCGGGGGCGTTCCGCAACCCGACGACTGGATTCCCATGCCGGGAGCCCTGCCAACCCGATCGTTCGGAGACTCCGGGCAGGAGCTGGAGATCGAGGAGCTTACCGAAGTCATCGCGAGCCAGCAGGTACGGTTCGATTACCTGATCTTCGATGCCTGTTTCATGGCCAACATCGAGACCCTCTACGACCTGCGCAATACGGTGGATTACGTCGTGGCATCCCCGTGCGAGATCATGGCCGCAGGATTCCCCTACGACCGGATCGTCCCCCACCTCTTCGCCGACGAGACAGTCATTGCGGCACTCGGAAAGGTATGCTGGGAATTTTGGAATTTCTATGAAAACGACTGGGACTCGGTTTCCAACAACGAACAGTCGGGATGCATCTCCCTGGCCGTGATGTCGGAGCTGGAGGGGCTCGCCACGGCCATGCGCAACGTGAAGCAAGGCTCCCAGCAAATCTTCGATCTCAACGCGCTGCAGTCGTACGAAGGGTTCAACAACCACCTCTTCTTCGACCTGGGCCAGTACGTGGAGAAGAGTTGTACGGACCAGGGGCTGGTCGACGCTTTCAACGAGCAGCTTGAAAAAGCGTTTCCGACAGCATACCGGCTCCATACGGACCAGTTTTACTCGGTCTACAACGGGAGGTTAAACCCGGTAGACTACTACACCGGAGTCACGGTGAGCGAGCCCTCGAAGAATTCGAAGGCGCCACTCAACACATCGACTGCCTGGTACCAGGCCACCCACTGATCCCGGCGGCCAAGTGGAGAGCGCACCCGGGCGGCAAGCAAACAGCAGGCGGGAGGATTCTTTTGTAGGAATCCTCCCGCCTGCTGTTTTCCGGAACGCCGCCAGGCCCGCCATGCAGGCCTGGCGCCGGTCTATTCGTAGAGTCCCGACTTCAGCCGTTCGACCTCTTCGCGCGTCAGGAACCGCCAGGCACCCCGCTTGAGGTTCTTCTTCGTCAGACCCGCGTAGTAGACCCGGTCGAGCTTCGTCACCGTATAGCCCAGGAACTCGAAGATGCGACGCACGATGCGGTTGCGCCCCGAGTGGATCTCGATACCCACCTCCTGCTTGTTCTCCTTGACGTAGGAGATCTCGTCGGCATGAATCTCGCCGTCCTCCAACGTAATGCCCTCGACAATGCGATCCATGTCGGCACGCGTCAGCGGCTTGTCGAGCGTCACCTGGTAAATCTTCTTCTTCTGGTACGACGGGTGCGTCAGCTGCTTGGTCAGGTCGCCGTCGTTGGTGAAAAGCAGCAGTCCGAGGCTGTTTTTGTCCAACCGCCCCACGGGGTAAATCCGCTCCGTGCAGGCGCCCTTCACAAGCTCCATCACCGTCTTCCCGGCATGCGGGTCGTCGAGCGAAGTGACGTACCCCTTGGGCTTGTTCAGTACCAGGTAGACCTTCTTCTCGCCCTGCAGCCGTTGGTCGTTGAAACGTACCTCGTCGGTGGAACGGACCTTCGTGCCCAGCTCCGTCACGACCTGGCCGTTGACCGTGACGACACCCGCCAGGATGAAATCGTCCGCTTCGCGCCGCGAGCAAATGCCCGACTGTGCGATGAAGCGGTTCAGACGGATTTCGCCCGTGATCTTCTCCGGCGCGAACTTCGGATACGATGCGGCCTCCTTCCCGAAGGTCCGTTTCCCGAATTTATCGCCCGATTTCCGATCTCCGTATTTGCGCTCGCCATGCGGGGCGCTGCCGTGCGCATGTTCGCCGTATTTGTGCTCGCCGTATCTATGTTCACCCGTCCGGGAGCCGGAATTTCTCTCCCCGTAGCGGTCCGAAGACGTACGCTTCGCCCCGTAAGAGGGTTTGTCACCGTAGGTCCGGCGAGGCCGGTCGTCATCACGTCGCGGCGTATCGAACGTAGGACGGTTGTCGGCCGTGAAATGGGGGTTGTACGAGGCGCGCCGGAAAGGCTTGGGCTCGTAGGCGGTTTGCTCCGAATCGGCAGCGTCACGCTGCAAACGCGGGCGACGCTCGACACGCTCGGCCGTAGCCGTGACCATGCGGGCCCGTTTGTCACGTCCGAAGCGGGCAAGCACAGGGGTCGAGTCGTTTTTGGAATCTTTCATGATGCACTTATATAATTATCGTCTGGCACCGGACCGAAAGCCTGTCGCGGGAATGGCCGTCGTAAATTCCGACGCCTCCGTGCAGTCGTTTCACAGGGTCCGCTATGCGGCGGCAAAGGTAATTCATTTTTCCGAATTGCAGCGCCGCGCCCCGAAGAAAGTCCTAATTTATCACAAATCCTTCCGCCGAAAACATCGCGGCATCTCGGCCCGGACCCTCCCGGAATGGTCCCGGAACGGGCAAAATCAGCCCCAAGGAGAACAATGGCACGATAAAATGCCTATTTTTGCGGCGGACATCGGCCGAAAAGGCCGTGTCCGTTCTCCCCGCCGACCGGGCCATGCCACTTCCGGGAACCGGCTGGCAACACACAAAATTCTGCGACTATGACAACGACGGTGAACGAAAGGAACGGCGAAAAGAGGCCCGTATTGTGGAACAGCAACTACCTGAAGGTGTGGATCGCCAACTTCATGCTCTTCTTCGCCTTCTACCTGCTCGCCCCGCTGCTGCCGCTCTTCCTGCGCGACACCTTCTCGGCCGGAAAGGCCATGATCGGGTTCGTCCTCTGCGGATACACCCTGACTGCCCTCGCCGTGAGGCCCTTCAGCGGATTCGTCGTCGATACCTTCCCGCGCAAGAAGGTTCTGTTGATCTGCTATTTCTGCTTCGCACTACTCTTCGCGGGGTATTACGTCACGGGATCGCTGCTCTTCTTCGCCGTCATCCGCACGATACACGGAGCACCGTTCGGCGCCACGACCGTCGCCAGCAGCACCATGGCCATCGACGTCCTCGACCCCGCCCGACGCTCCGAAGGTATCGGCTACTACGGACTGAGCAACAACATCGCCATGGCAATAGGGCCTTCGACAGGCCTCTACATCTACCATACGATCCACGACTTCAACCTGCTGTTCACCCTCTCGCTGGTGATCGCCTTCGCCGGACTGGCCATCGACTCGACCATCAAGTGCCGCGACCGGCAACCGATTCAGAAGGAGCGCAAGATTTCCCTCGACCGCTTCATTCTGCTCAAAGGCTGGAGCGAGGGAGTCTGCATCGCCGCCTTCTCATTCTCGTTCGGCATCATCTCCACCTACATCGCCATCTACAGCCAGGAGGTGCTGCACATCACCTCCGGGTCGGGAACCTTCTTCATGCTGCTGGCCTGCGGACTGATCCTCTCGCGCATCATCGGGAGCAAGTCGCTGCGCGAAGGGAAGATCGTACACAACGCCTCGGCCGGAATGCTCCTCTCGCTGTGCGGATACTTCACATTCACCGCCGTGCCGAACGTCTACGGGTATTACGCCGCGGCCCTGCTCATCGGTCTCGGCAACGGACACATGTATCCCGCCATGCAGACCATGTTCATCAACCTTGCCCCCCACGAACGGCGCGGCACGGCCAACTCGACGATCCTCACCTCGTGGGACCTCGGCGTCGGACTGGGAATCATCGGAGGAGGCAGCGTTGCCGAACACCTCGGAGGCTACTCGTCGGCTTTCTGGCTGGCGTTCGCCGTCAATGCCCTGGGGGTGTTATTCTACTTCCTCTACGCACGGCAAAGTTTCCTCCGCTGGCGTCTCCGCTAACCGGCTTACAAAGCCGGATTCAGAGCAGCGAAGGAGAACTTGAAGGGTGTCCATGCCCGTCACGCCTTCGACCCTATATTTGGGAGCGTTGAGGAGGTTCTGATCCTTACGGCAATCCTTCGCGCATAATACCTGGCTCTCAGCCGGGTCAGAAATAGAAATCCGAAGACAGCACACGTACTTCCGAACCGTCGATTCCGACGCGTTCGTCACGGGCCAGCCACCCCAGCGCCAGAAGCCCTTCCCGGAGGGGAATCTGTACTCTCAGGCAGAGTTCCTCGATCGGGCATTTCCCGAGTTTGCGGATTTCCGCATACAGCCGACGTGCATCGGATTCAAGGCGTCGGTTCTGTAACCCGACAACATGCGACGAATCGGAATCCGCCACCGACGGCCCTGCATCCAAACCATGGAAATACGAGTTGAAAGAGTTGTACATCATAGACAGTTGCCGAATTGTATCGACAGGACAAAAAAACACAACGTTTTTTTCGGATCAGCGACACGCTGATGACATTTGTATGACAGTATGTTCCGAAGCGCATGGCGGAAATTGGGCCGACACACACAACGAGGATTGAGCCAAAGCGTACGACGAAACTCCGGACCAGTACATATCCGTAGAAGAAAAAAATTGCGAAAACAATTTGGATTTTACAAAAATTGCGGTAACTTTGCACTCGCAATACAAAAAACGGTGCGTTAGTTCAGCTGGTTAGAATACGTGCCTGTCACGCACGGGGTCAGGGGTTCGAGTCCCCTACGCACCGCAAACAAGGGTGTAAATCAAGTAATTACGAGATTTACACCCAATTTTTATACCCTGAATCGTGAAACTTTAATTTATTTTCTCAAGTTTACAATCAAAATTCAGGCCCCACAATTGATCGCTATTTTACTCTCTGAACATATTGGATAAAATAGCGATCGATCTTTATTTAGGTGGTAGTGCGGAAAGTTCATATCAGAGGAAATCATCGTGAACTATTTTAATACGACCATCGCTTTTCGGGCATCTACCGACGTTAGGCCTGTTTCCGGATTTATTCTGACCAGGCGAGAAGCCTGTCGCAGCAGAAAATCCTCCTCATCATCCAAAATGACATAAGATGCATCCGGATCGGCATGTCGGGTCAGCCACTCGGCAATCTCAAGCCCCCGGCAACCCGGTGTGAAACCCATAAACGGCTCCCCATCCAAGGAATCGCGGTAGGCTCCGTACAGATAAAACGGAGTCACGTCGGCGATCTCACCCGGCAGCGAACGGCTTTGCCAAAGATCGCGCATGGCCGCAAGCCCCTCCGTTCGCCAGGAAGAGGTGATTATGAGTTGGGCGCCGCTTCGATCCAAAAGCATCCGCAATGCATCGATCGCCTGCGGGTCAAACAGCGGGCCGAAGGTATCCCGCCCCATTTCACCCCGAGTCTGCAACTCCCGTTGATAGCGCCCCGTATTGAGAACGCCGTCGAAATCCAGAAAAATAAATCGTTCCATATCTTACTATACGAACGAGCCGGGAAAAAGAATACAGGAATTTTCAAAAACACGAACTTTTCTGCAACTGCACCCTCTTTTTGCACAGTATCCGCTTATCTTTGTAAAAAAAATCCGGACATGAGTTCCACATCACTTCGCCGCAAAGACAAATACGCCCGCTACATGTGGCTGATCGATACTATCCGTCGGCATGACCGCTGTACATTGCAGGAGATCGACCGTCGGTGGCAGCAGGAAGAGACACTGAATCCCGACGGGATACCCCTCTCGCGCCGCACCTTTCAGCAACACAAGGAGGCGATCAATGCCATGGATTTCGGTGTGGAGATCATCTGCACAAGCAATCGTTACTATTCGGTTTACCTCGACGACCACAATCCGCTGGGAGCCTGGATGTGGCAAACCCTCTCGCTGCGGCTGATGCTCGCAGAAAGCCGGGAGCTCAACGAGCGGATCATTACCGAAGATATCTCCTCGGCCGATCGCTGGCTCCATCCGATCCTCTCCGCCCTGCGCGAAAACCGGCGGCTGCAAATCTCCTACCGCCCGTTCGGCAGGGAGGCATTTTCGTTGCTTCTGTCACCCTACTTCGTGCAGATGAGCGACCGCCGCTGGTATGTATTTGGATTGCGGGAGGACGAAACAACGTTGAAAGCCTATGCGTTGGATCGGATCCAGGCGTGCGAGCCTACGGAGGAGACCTTCGTCTTTCCCGAGACCTTCTCCGCCGGGGAGTACCTCCAACAGCACGGCATCGGACAGTACGAAGCCATCCCCGAGACGGAGGTCGTAGTGAGAGCATACGGGCTGATGGCCGATCGCCTGCGCACGCTGCCACTCCATCCGAGCCAGCAGGAGACGAAAACCGACGCGGGATGGGCAGAATTCACTTTCACGCTGCAACCGACGAGCCGCTTCTTCGGCGAATTGCTTGCCTGCGGAGCCTACGTCAAGGTACTTTCGCCCCGCTGGGTGCAGCAACGGATGAAAGAGACCGCCGATAAAATATCCGGATACTATAAATAGCCCCTATCATGAAAAACTGAACACTCTGTTTGATCTGCTGACCGACTGGCGACAGCTCCCCGCCTATCAGCTGGAACGCCGGGCCGACATTTTCTTTGCCCTCTATCTGGAGGATCTGCTCACCTACTGCGGCTACTTCGCCGAGGGAGATCAGCTGACGGTCATCCCGGAGTTCCCGGCCAAGCAGGAGCACATGAACCTCTCGGATCGGATCGACTACATGGTCGCTTCGGATGACAAAATGGTCTATGTCGAGTTGAAGACCGACAACCATTCCATTCGTGCGGAACAGGCCCTCTACCTCCACAAAATCCAGCAGAAAAAGCTCTCCGAGGTCTTTTCGGACATTATTTCTATTTACGAAACGACTACGGCCCGCACCAAATACCGGCATCTGATCGAGAAACTCGACCGGTGGATCGAATACACGGATGCACGGCTCGTCAAGGAGCGCTGTCGGCTGAAAGAGGCAGCCATCGCGAAAATCTGTTCGGTCGAGGTTGTCTACCTGCTTCCTACACCGCAACCCATCCGGAGCGAACAGTATGAACACCGGTGCATTGGCTTCAAGACATTGATCGAGATGCTCAATCTGCCGCACTACGATGACGACCCCATTGCCCGACGGTTTGCCGAGGCCCTTACGGTATGGGCCGAGCATCCGGTCTGACCGTTTTTTTGCAAAATTCACCCCGTCTGCACATTCTTTTTGCGCAGACGGGGTTTTTCTTTGCCGCATAAACCCACACGATGCAAGATGAAAGTTCTGATTTTCTATCATCCGGATGCGGACGGAATCACGGCAGCGGCCATCGTCCGCCATGCTTTGCAGCAACAATACGCCGACGTTCGGTTCGAATACATCCGTCACGGCTACCTCGGCGAGGACCGGTGCCTGCAGGAGTTGCGCCCCGACGGCCATACGCAAATTTGGGCCGTTGACATCTCATTCCGCCTGGAGACCACCCGCCGTCTGCAATGTGCATTCGGGCCGGATTTCGTCTGGATCGATCACCACATCTCCGCACTCGAAGCGTGGCGAGACACCGGTTGGGAGCATCCGACCGGCATCCGCGATACGGCTCACTCGGCCGCATGGCTCACCTGGCACCACCTCTTCGCCGCACCGGCGCCGTTTGCCGGGACGTGGGCCGACAAATACGACCTGTGGCAGCAGGATGCCGAATGGGAGACTCGGACCTGCCCCTGGCAGTTGGTCGTTACGTGTCGGTTTTCCACTCCGGAGCGTTACGACCTGCGCGTCTTCTCCGACGAACGGCAGCATGAAACCTATCTCCGCCGCTACGGACGGCCAATGTTCGCTTACGAACAGCAGCTGCGCCGCCGGGAAACCGGAGCCGTGCAGCCAGTCATCCTGTCGTTCGACGGCAGGAGTTACCGGCTGCTTTTTCTCAACTCGTCGCTGCGCGATTCGCAGACGTTGGCCGCATGGCATCGCCGTCATCCGGAGATCAACATCGACGGGTATCTCGTCGGGCAACTCATTCCGCCCCTGCGCTGGAAGCTGTCGCTTTACACCGCCAACGGATCCGGTATCAATGCCGCCCGGATCGCACAACGGTTCGGCGGGGGCGGACACGCCTCCGCGGCCGGATTCACACTCTCACCTACAGATTTCGAAAAACACATTAAAACATCTCAAAAATGAAAAACGACACCAACCTCACGACCTTTGTCTCAAGAGCATTGAAACGCTGCAAACCTTATGTTCCCAAGTGGCTCTGCCGCCGGATTGGCGACCGCTTTTTCAAAAGACAACATTACGATCTGGCTCTTCTCTGCTATACAGACACCATTCGTTTCAAAGATCGTCTCCGCTGCGGTCGACTGGGCATCTGCTACGGTGAGACTGGCAACGAAGAGCGCATGGAGCACTTTCTCGCAAGGGCGGCCGACCTGGGAAGCCGGGATGCAATGTCCCTTCTGGCCGAGCACTTTTACACCGTGCACAACTCCGAAAAGGCGGCATATTGGGCCCGGAGACTGCGCGCCGCCGGAATGGACGAAGCCAAGTATCTGCTGATCGGATCCTTGCAGGCATTGGAGTGTTATGATGAGGAGTTGATCGGTCTATTGCAGGAACTTGCGGAACAAGGTGACCGCGAAGCCCGGTTTGCATTGGGAAGCTGTTATCTGGAAGGCAAAGGAGTTCCGCGGGACTATGCAAAGGCGATGGCCTGGTATCTGCTCGCAGCCCGGCAGGGGCATCCAACGGCCCAGAACAACGTCGGATACATGTACGAGGAGAGGCTGATCTCGTCTTCTGATCCGGATACTGCGGCTGCATGGTATCTGCTGGCAGCATCAAATGGCTGCCGGCTGGGACAGGAGAACCTGGAGGCGTTTTACCGGAAAAGGAGCTTGGGACACTCTGGTTTTAGAGGATACCGAGCCCCCAAATGGCGATCTGCCAATCAATAGTGGCTTTAACTATTTAATGGCTTATTTAACAATAGATCGACCTGCGGCATCCGCGCCCACGGCAAGACATATGTTCGCCATCCTGACCTCCTTAAATATCTAAGTTTTTTTCTGCATCAGCACAACAACTTGTAACCGACGCCCCGGGCATTGACGATCTGCACCGAAGGGTCGGAAGACAACCGGCGCCGCAGGCGTGTGATGAAGACATGCAGGCTGCGGGCGTTGAAAAAAGTATCGTCGCCCCAGATGCGTTGCAGGATCATCTGTGTCGGGACGATCTCGTCCATATGTTCGCAGAGTAATTTCAGAATCCCGGCTTCACGCGCCGAGAGTTCTTGCGTATGGTCGCCGTCGTTGAGTCGCTGACGGACGATATCGAACTCGAAACGCCCGACCCGATAGCGTGTTGCGGAACTTGCATGTGCAACCCTCGAGCGTCCGACCAGCGCCTTGACACGTACGACCAACTCGCTCATGGCAAATGGTTTGCGCAGATAGTCGTTGCCGCCCGTTTCGAATCCGTGCACCACATCTTCGACCGCCGAGCGTGCCGAGAGGAAGAGCACCGGCACGTCGGCCGAACGCCGGCGCAGTTCGTCGACAAACGAGAACCCGTCCATGCCGGGCATCATGATGTCCGTAACGACGACGTCGGGGCGCCGCTCGTCGAAACGGCGCAGCCCCTCGATGCCGTTGTAGGCCACCGTGACGTCGAACTCCTTTTCGCCGAGCGTGTCGGCGATGATGTCGGCCAGGGTCTGCTCATCCTCGACAAGCAACATGTGGATTTTATCGTTCATCATCGGAAAGTGTCAGTTTAAAGGTCGAGCCGCTGCCCGGGGTGCTCTCCACCGAGATCTCACCGCCGTGCTTGCGGGCGATCAGCCGCACGTAGTAGAGCCCCAGCCCGAAACCCTTGACATCGTGGCGGTCGCCCGTCGGCACGCGGTAGAACTTTTCGAAAATGTGGGCCTGGGCCGTGCGGTCGATGCCGATACCGTCGTCTGCGACCCGCAGTTCGGCGCCTTTTGCAGTACGTCGTGCCGAGAGGCGGATCCGCACCTCGGCTCCGGAGTATTTCAAGGCATTGTCCACCAGATTGTCCAGTGCGTGCGTGAGGTGGAAACGGTCGGCCGAAACCTTCAGATCCGGATCCTCGACCTCCACCTCGATCGTTGCCCTTCCGCGACCCTTCATGCGGAAGCGGGCCGCAATCTCCTCAAGCAGTGGCCGGATCTCCAGCTCTTCGCGGCGGAGCGAGATCTCGCCGCGTTCCTCGACGCTCATCATCAGAATGCGCTGCACCATGCTGCCCAGCGCAGCCAGCTGCTCGCGAATCACCGTGAGGTACCTTTCCCGCCGTGTCGGATCATTCGCCGCCCCGAAGTCGAGCAGGGCGTCGTTCGCGGCATTGGCCACGGCGATCGGGGTCTTCAGTTCGTGGGTGATGTTGTGCGTCAGATCGAGGCGCATCTCTTCGAGCGTCTTCTGCCGGAAAAGCGTGCGCAGCAGGTAAATCAGTGCCCCGGCCACCGCCACGAGCATCAGGAGCGACGAGCCGATCACTCCGGCCATGTCGCGCATGAGCTGCCGGTCGGGATTCTCGATCCGCAGGCGGAAATAGAGCTCTTCGTCGGTCGTGAGCGAAGTCGTGAAGGTGAGCGGGTCCTTGAGCCGCAACGAGTCGTTACGCGCGGTAAGCACCACCTCGGGATCCGTCAGCGGCTTTGTCGTAAAGAGCCGTGCCGACGACGTGCTGTCGGTCCGGTCGCGCACGATATCCACCTTGTGGGGCAGGTCGATGCCCGCCGCCTGCAGGTTGCAGGTGAGCAGCGAGTCGTAGCGCACCATGTTGAGCCGCAGGACATAAACGGGCGGGATGCGGATCTCCTGGCGGATGTAACGGGTAGTTTCGCCGTTCGAGACGCAGATATTGTGGTGGATCGTGTCGGTTTTGGGCCTAAAAGAGAGGCTTTTGCCCGCCCCGTCGAGGTTCTTCACCGTGATCTCCTGAATCATGTCCACCTGGATCGAGTCGATGTTCCCCGACGAGGAGAAAGTAATATGGCTTTTTTGCCCGGAGGGTTTGTTGCCCAGCAGCAGATCGTCGTAGGCGGCACGGGTCATGGCCTGCATGACCTGTCGCGAGAACTCCTCCCGACGGGCGTGGTACATGTTCACAAGGCTCCACACCTGCACGGCGACGAGCACCGCCAGCACGGCGGTGACCAGAAGCGATATGCTGCCGAAGCGACGTTTGTTCATCCCGATGCGGCGTTTTGTCCGAAACAAAGGTACGCATAAAAATGCCACGGCCTACGGCGTTAAGACTATTTAACATTCGTTAACGGAGCGTTAACCATCGCCAGCCGGAATTCGTTGCAACTTTGTCTTCGGAAACCAAAACCGCAACAAAGATGAAAAAGATCCTTCTTCTCCTCACCGTGCTCAGCGTCTCGGCGGGAGCGGCGCTCGCCCAACAGACCATCGTCACCTATACGCCCGACGGCGTCAAGACCTACGACACGGCCGAACCGCCCAGCGAGGTGCTCGACACGACCCGCTTCGTCGTCAGCTACCGCATGCTCTATGAGCGGCGCCCTGAAAACGAACGCCCGATGGAAGACCTTCTGCTGCTCCAGGTCGGGCGCAACATGACGAAATTCTACTCCTACAAGACATGGCAGACCGACTCGCTCGTGCGCGTCACGCCGCCCGAGCAGGTGTTGGCCAACCTCGGGAGTTTCCACGGCGGCGTGCAGGACGTCCTCTTCCGCGACCAGGCGGCCGGCCGGCTGGTCCATACCGACCAGATCGGCATGGACCACCTGCTCTACACCGAACCTCTGCCCGCCATTGACTGGGAGCTTGCGGACGGCGAGCGGACGATCCTGGGCTATGCGTGCCGCCGGGCCCTCTGCACCTTCCGCGGCCGGAACTACGAGGCGTGGTACACGCCCGAGATCGCCGTGAGCGGCGGACCGTGGAAATTCGGTGGACTGCCGGGACTGATCCTTGCCGTCCGGGACGACGCCGGAGTGCTCGAGTTGGAGGCCACGGGTATGGAACAGCGCGTCAATCCCATTCGTATGACAGATCGCAACTACATAAAGACCAACCGCAAAAAGTACCTCGATCTCAAGCAGAAGGTGATGACCGATCCGGTCGGCTATCTCACGGGCAACTCCAACGTGCGGATGACCATCAAGAACGAGGACGGCACCCCCGTCAATCCGGGCGACCTGCTGCGCGGCTACAATCCGATCGAACTCGAATAACCTGCAGCACAGCATGAGATGGGTTGTATTTTTCACTATCTTACTGTGCTTTGCTACCTTGGCATCGGCACAGGAAATGACCGGGCGGGTTGTGGATGCGGCAGACGGACGGTCCCTTGCCGGGGCCATCCTGCTGGCCGCCGACAGCACGGGCCGTCATGCGGGTTACACGACCTCGGCTGCGGACGGCACCTTCCGTCTCCGCCCGCGTCAGGGAATGCGGGCCGCATGGATCGACGTCTCGATGATGGGCTACCGCGTGCAGCGGTTCGATGCTGCCCGCCTGCCGCAGGAGATCCGTCTTGAAGTCAGTTCCGTGGAGATCCGCGAGGTCGAGATCCGCGCACCGCGCCTCTCGCTGCGGGGTGACACGGTGAGCTACAACGTCGCGAGTTTCACCGAGGCACAGGACCGCACGATTGCCGACGTGCTGCGCAAGATGCCGGGCATCGAGGTCGAGAAGACGGGCGAAATCCGCTACAACGGCGAGGCGATCAACAAGTTCTACATCGAGGGGTTGGACATGCTCGACGGCCGCTACTCTCTGGCAACGAACAATATCGCCCCGCAGGATGTGGCCAGCGTCGAGGTGCTGGAGAACCACCAGCCGATCAAGGCGCTGCGTGACGTGCTTTACAGCGACCGCGCGGCCCTGAACCTCCGCTTAAAGAAACAGGCCCGATCACACTGGACCGGAACGCTTCGCGGCGCCGGAGGCTGGTCACCCGACGAAGCGCATGGCAACGGCTCGGCCTTCGCCATGCGTATCGCCGCGCAAAGTCAGTCGATGCTCAACCTCAAGGGCGACAACACGGGCGAAAATCCGACGGCCGATTTGCGTCAGCTCACGGTCGAGGAGATGCTCAACGGCGCCGACAACCGCTACGAGACGCCCGCATGGTTTTCGACGG
The DNA here is from genome assembly GCA_019113885.1 of Candidatus Alistipes intestinipullorum. Classification (GTDB taxonomy): domain Bacteria; phylum Bacteroidota; class Bacteroidia; order Bacteroidales; family Rikenellaceae; genus Alistipes; species Alistipes intestinipullorum. Next base: position 14,688 of record DXGO01000014.1, read on the forward strand.
GACTCTCAGAAGCACCGCTCGACGACTGCCGCACGCGGATGAACCGTTCGATGATGGCCAGTGCCGACCACCTGCGCAAGCTCACCGACGACTACCAGTTGAGCGGCCATATCGCTTATGGCTACGATCGGCTGACTTCGGACTATGCTTCGCGGATCATCCGCTACCTCTCCGACAGGGAACTGGCCGAAGAGCTCGCGGAGCGGGCCCGGCTTACCGACCGGCAGGTTGCGGCCCACGTGAAGCTGCTGGCCAATACCGAGCGTTTCTACCTCATGGACCGCCTTTCGGCAGACCTCGCCTGGAGCGATTTCGATGCCGCGACAACGGGTACCTATCCCAACCGCCAGCAGTCCGAGGCCCCGGCACACCGCGTAGAGAACGACCTCAATTACATTCGCCGCACGGGACATCGCACGCTGACCGTGACGTCGAACCTCTTGTGGCTCACGCAGCCGCAGCAACTGGACGTCGTGCGCGAGGGCTCCGCGCAGCGGCAGCGGCTTGATGCGGACCTGCTGCGCATGAACCACAACGTTGCCTGGGGGCTGGAGGCCGGACGCCGCTGGTTGTTCCAGTTCAAAGGGGGCCTCGCGGCCTTGTATCGGCGGTTCGACACTTCGTTGAGCGGCCTCGGGGTCGAGACCTCCGCACCGCCTGCCGCCGAAAACCGCTTCGGCTACGGAAGCCTCTACCTGCGTCCGACGGCCACCTACCGCACGCAGCGCCTGCGGCTCATGCTCGCCCTGCCGGTCGATTGGCGCTATTATCGCTATACGGGCGGAAGCGACATCCCGCTGCTTTGGTCGGCCAACCTCTCGGCTCGCTGGACGCCGTCGGCGTGCTGGACCCTCTCGGCATCTGGAGCCGCGGGCGAACAGGGGGCTGCCGACGCGACGATCTACCCTACGGTCCTGCTGCGCGACTACCGCATGCTGGCCTCCGGGGTCGCATCGCCCGTATCGACCCCTGTGCGGATGCTGGCGGCCGGTGCCAATTACAAAAACCCGTTGAGCGGCATTTTCGCCCACCTCTTCCTCCAGCGCTCGTGGTACGACCTTCCGTGGCTCGCCACGCAGGATTTCGAGGACTACTATATCGTCTCGGGACGACTCCGCGAAGCGAACCGCATGGCATCGTGGAGCCTCTCGTCGGGTGTGAGCACCAACATCGACGCCCTGCACGGTCAGGCGGGGGTCGATCTCGCGTGGAGCGACACGCAGATGGAGATCTGCCAGCAAGGCGTCCGGATGCCGTACCGCTCGGGCGTGCTGACCCTCTCACCGCGCGTGAATCTCCGCGCTGCCGGCTGGCTCAACATCGAATATACGTTCAACTACCGCTATACGCAGCTGCGGATCGAATCTGCCACTCCGACCGACCGCCATACGTTCGACCAGCGGCTGCAGCTCAACTTTACGCCGGCCAGGAATCTGGTCCTGCAACTGACCGGCGAGCACTATCGCACGCAGCTCTCCGACACGCGGAGCAAGCACCTCGTGCTGGTCGATGCCTCGGTACGCTGGAAGGTCGGCCAGCGGTGGGAATTTTGGGCCGCGGCGGTCAACCTGCTCAATGAAACAGAATACGCCTACACGCTCTTCGACGGATTGAGCTCCTCGGCGTGCCGCTACGCCATCCGGCCGTGCAACCTGCTGCTGGGAGCAAGCTGGAGATTCTGAAAGGCCTTCTGTAAGGGCCCGTTTCCAATTTTTTTGTTGACTACTCTTCCGTGTTTTCATGGAAGCGTAGTTTGGGTGTCATTCCGCCCTACAATCAAAAAATTCGACCTGGCACCCCATTCCATGGGACTCTGCTCGACGAAAAGGCTAAAAGCAATATCGCCCGTGACACAACATGTCAGGAACGTACTGAACCGCCGAACATCTTTTCATTGTATCATGGCTTTATGTCAGATTTAGGAGTTTTTTATTAAAACATCGT
>DXGO01000015.1 GCA_019113885.1 Candidatus Alistipes intestinipullorum
TTCGGCCTAAGGGTTTCTAAAATCACCCCCTCCCTTCTCTTCCCTCCGGGTGCGGAATCCGAAATAAAGCCGTTCCGCTCTCTTTGGGACTGCAAATATCTGAAAAAAATTTTTTTCGTGCAACAATTTTGCGAAAAATATATCTTTTCTTACTATCTTCGTGCCGAATCCGAGATTTATACCTCATTTATAATGATTACGTTTCTTGTCTGTTTGGTATTGTTGATCGGTGCGTATTTCATTTATGGACGCTATCTGGAACGGTTGGTCTGTATCGATCCTGCGGCCAAAACCCCCTGCCAGCGTCTCTACGACGGTGTGGACTACGTGCCGCTGCCCCGCTGGCGGATTTTTCTGATCCAGTTGCTCAACATTGCCGGCTTGGGCCCGATCTTCGGGGCGGTGCTGGGCGCAGCCTACGGCCCTGTGGCATTTTTGTGGATCACCCTCGGCGGTATTTTCATGGGCGCCATGCACGATTTCGTTGCCGGAGTCATTTCGCTGCGGAGCGATGGCGCGAGCCTACCCGAGACGGTTGGTACCTATTTGGGACGGGGCCCGAAGCAGTTCATGCGCATTTTTTCGGTTGGTTTGATGGTCCTTGTGGGGGCGGTGTTTCTGTCGCAGCCCGCGTCGCTGATTGTCAACCGGCTCGATGCCCCGTCGCTCGAAGGGATCGCTTTCGGGGATTTTTCGTGGTTGATGCTCATCGTGTTGGGCGTGATTCTGCTCTACTATATCGCTGCCACGCTGCTGCCGGTGGACAAGATCATCGGCCGTATCTATCCGATTTTCGGTATCGCCCTGCTCTTCATGGCATTGGGCATCCTTGTCGTGCTGCTTTTCAGTGGCCGCTATACCATCCCGGAGTTCACGTCGTTCCGTAATTGCATTGCCGATGCGAAGAACTTCCCGATTGTGCCGATGCTCTTCACGACCATTGCCTGCGGCGCGATTTCGGGCTTCCATGCGACGCAGTCGCCGCTCATGGCTCGCTGCATGCGCAACGAGAAGGAGAGTCGTTCGGTGTTTTACGGGGCGATGATCTCCGAATCGATTGTTGCGCTGATCTGGGCGGCTATCGGCATGTCGTTCTGGGGCAATGTCGAGGGGCTGAACGCTGCCATTGCCGAGTACAAGGGTTCCGCGGCCGTCATGATCGATGTGATCGCCCGTGAGACGCTGGGCCCCGTGCTGGCGGGCTTCGTGATCTTCGGCGTTGTGGCCTGCGCGATCACCTCGGGGGATACGGCCTTCCGTTCGGCCCGACTGATCGTTGCCGACTTCCTGGGCCTTGAGCAGCGCACGCTTCGCAAGCGCATCTATATTTGTGTGCCGCTGTTTGCGGCCGGGTTACTGATCATCTTCGCCATGCCGTTCCAGGTCATGTGGAGCTATTTTGCCTGGATGAACCAGACGATGGCGGCCGTAACGCTGTGGATGATCGTCGCCTATTTCGTTCGCCGGAAACGCGGACTGATGGTGGGTCTGCTTCCTGCGCTGATCATGACTTACGTGTGCGCCAGCTATGTTTTCGTTTCGCCTTTGATGTTCGGCATGCAGCACCGTACGACGGCCTACCTGCTGGGCGGCGCAGTTACGCTGGTTATACTGATAGCAATGATCTTCAAAATCCGACGTGATCATGCCAAAGGTCTCGCTTAATCCGACCCCCGACCAAACCTTCGAACTTGTCGGTGAGGGTCCGTATGATTTTGTCCGGGTGCTTCGCCATAGCCGCGAACTTCAGGCGTCGGGGAATATCGAAGGAGCCTGCAACGAGCGCTATCAGGCGTTCCAGCGGCTTGCCGACGTGCTTCCCGACGATGAGGAGATCAACCTCGAGTGGAACCACCGCAATTCACGTGCGGCGTTGGAGCTGATCCGGGCCTCGGCCATCGATCACTTCCTGATCAACGATTTCGAGCTCTCGGCGGCACTCCTGGAGTTGCTTCTCGAACTGGATCCGGAGGATCACCTGGAGGCCAGCGAACAGTTGGCGTTCGATTACCTGGCTATGGATGAGCAGGAGCTTTTCGACGAGGTGATCAATGATGTGTCGGACAAGAGCCCCGGACGTGAGGTGTTGCTCCTGTGGGCGGCCTATCGGCGGGACGGACGTTTGCCCGAGGGGGAGTTGCAGCGGTTCCGCACCCGTTTTGCCCCCTATTTCGCGGAGTTTACGGCCGACGAACACCCTGCCGACGGTGACTACCTGCGTGACATCGAGAGCGAGCGCCCCTCTCATGGGGCGCAGGCGCGGGAGCTCTGGCTTCAGACGGAGAACCTCTGGTCGCTGTGGCCGGGCTTTATCGAGGCGTTGCGTGCAGCGCGCTGAGGGGATTCACGGAAGGTAAAATAATCGGGGCCGGCTTCTTTGCCGGCCCCGATTCTGTTTTTGTCCTGCGGCGTGTTATGATTTCGAACGCTCCTGAGTCAGTTCCTTGAAACAGTGGCGGCAGATGGGCTCGTAGGCATCCTGCGCTCCGAGCATGACCTGTTTTTCATCGGCCGTCAGACGGTGGGAGTGGTGTGCGAGGTTGCCGCAACGCACACAGATGGCGTGCACTTTTGTCACATACTCGGCCGTGGCCATCAGGGCCGGCATGGGGCCGAAGGGCTTTCCGGTGTAGTCCATGTCGAGCCCGGCAACGATCACCCGGATGCCGCTGTCGGCCAGCTGCCGACAGACGTCGACGATACTGTCGTCGAAGAACTGCGCTTCATCAATCCCCACCACATCGACGTCGGCGGTCATGAGCAGGATGTTTTGGGGCGACTCGACGGGTGTCGAGCGGATGGTATTGGCATCGTGCGATACGACCTCCTCCTCGGAGTAACGGACGTCGATGCGGGGTTTGAAGATTTCGACGCGTTGGTGGGCGAACTGAGCGCGTTTGAGCCGACGGATCAGCTCCTCGGTCTTCCCGGAGAACATCGATCCGCAGATGATTTCGACCCAGCCCTTGCGGCTGGCGTTTTCCAAAAACATAGGGTTTTGAGATTATCGGGTGGTTCTGTCGTTTGGCCCTCTTGTCCAGGTAACTTTTCGGCATAGCCGAAGCATTGCCTCACGAGCGGCAAGGAGCAAAAATACGTATTTAATTCCGAACCAACAAGAGTCGGAAGCCTCGTTGGCTGGATAGAAGTCCACGATCAAGTACGACATTGCCTTTGCCGTTACAAAGAACCGGACGCTCCATGGGGGGCGCCCGGTTCGTAGAAAGTTCGACAAGTGGAGATTATTTCCAGAGTTCCTGCTGTTCGAGGTTCTTGTTGAGCAGGATTTCTCCCGACGGAATGGGATAGAGGTAATACTTCTCGAGCCACCCCTTTCCGGCGGTTTTGGGATCCTGATAGTAGTAGAGGTGTCCGCTTCCGCCTTGTGCGGCAAGTTCGTCCGTCGTGGCTTCGGTTGTTCCACCCTTCTTCAGAATGCCTGTGGCACCGAGTGAAATCGATACGATACCTTGTTCGGTGGCATTCTCGACATAAGCACCGTAGTGTTGTTTGTTGACGTACCACTCGCCCTTCTTCCAGCGGCGGATGTCTTCGAACGAGAAGCTTTCGCCCATGAGCTCGATCAGACGTTCGCGGCGGATCTCCCACAGCACGGGATCAACCGTCTGATCCCGGTCGGGATCGAAATCGGCAGTGATGTTGGCAACGGTCATGCGTCCGACCTCGGCGCGGTCTCGCAGCAGGTTGATACTTTCGTCAGCTACGGTCTGGTTGAAGGCGCCCAGTTCCCACTGTGCTTCGGCGTAGTTGAGCAGTACCTCCTCGATCTTGAAAAGCGGCTTGTCGGAGATCTCCTTGGCGACGTTTTGATCCTGGCGGTCCCATGCGGCGTGCTGTTTCCATACGAAGTATCCGCTCTTTCCTTTCTGGAAGCCCGTTCCGGAGACGAAAGCCGTATATCCCTCTGCGACGGATTGCTTTGTTCCAAGCGATGTGTTGGGTACATTGGGCTGGATGTTTCCACCCCAGTTGCCCGAAGGCAGTGCCTTGTGAGATGAAAGCAGGTAGTAGGCCGTGTGCACCTGCGGGATCCGGTAGATCTCGTTGCCGTTGCCGTCCTCCGTATCGGTGTCATCTCCTCGCGAGGGGAATTTCCGAATGTATTCCATATATTTGCCATCAGCCGACAAATCATAGGTGTAGTCATTGGCTCCCGAAGCCTTGTTTACGTGATAGGGCGGCATGATCGTCTGCCACATGCGCGGGTCGCGGTTGCGGAAGGTTTTGTAGATATCGCAGTTTGCGTAGTCATATGCCGTGGCGGCCTCCTTGTAGGTATCGTTTATGCCGTCGTAGTCGTAATACTTGACATTTGCATTGTGGATCGGAAGTCCGTCCTTGGTCAGATAGAGGTCGACAGTCGACTGGGGCATTTCAAGGCTTGCCGAGGCGATGTGCTCGAAGTGGCTCAAGCGGTGCATTTTGTAATCTTCGGTATACTTCATGTAGAGAAGCACACCGGGGACATTGGCAAGATCTTCCGTGGTCCAAAGCTGTCCCCAGCCCTTGCCGGGATAGTTGTCTCCGCCCGAAGCATCGCCCGTGTAGAGCGTGGGATAGAGCCCCATGAGGATTTTCGAGTATTTGACGCACTCCTCGAGAAGCTTTTGTCCGGTGACATAGTTGTTGGCCGAGCATTCCGATTCGTCGACGTTGTGGTATTTTCGCCAGGTTCCCTCGAAGAGAGCGAAGCGGGTCAGGAAAGCCATTGCTACATGCGAGTTGATGGTGTTGGGCTCTGCGAGATTGTCCTGGAGGTTGTTGATGCACCATATCAGCTCGTTGTAGATTTGGTCGGCTACGTAGAGACGCGAGTCCCGTTTTGCATAGAGTTCCTCCGACGCGTCGGTTAATTCGTGATCTACATAGATTATGTCGCCGTAGGTCATCATCAGGGCGTAGTGATTGTAAGCCCGGAAAAAGCGTGCGATAGCTTCCAGGTGCAGTCGCTGTGCATCCGTACAACTCGGATCGTTGATGTGCTTGAGCATCAGGTTGGCATAGCGGATATAGTTGTATGGTGCGGTATATGTTCCGTCCGACGTGGGGATCGAGATGTTCTGCGAAGCGTAGGCTCCGGTTACCGTACCGGCCCCGTATCCGTAGTTTGTCAGGATACCCGAATAGACATCGCGGGTTGAGGTACCCATGGCTCCGTTTACCGGATTCGGTCCCGTGTAGTTGGTATAATAGTTCCCGTCGAAGCAGTAGTAGAGATACAGCAGGTATGCCATGCTGGTATCATAGGAGACGAAGGCGGTGGCTTCTGTGGCTGATCCTTGAGGATAACGCTCCAGAAACTCGTCGTTGCAGGAGGTTGCTCCAAGGGTGAGCGCCCAGGCTGTCAGAAGATATACTATTTTTTTCATACGAGTGATTCTCTTAATTTTTACAAAGTGAAATTCAGACCGAACGAAACCGTGCGGTAGAGCGGGTAGCTCCATGAGAGGGTCTCGGGATCGATACCCTTGGGCAGAGAGGTAAAGGTGGCGAGGTTCTCGATGCTGACGAACAGGCGCAGGTTCGAGATATGAATCTTGCTCATCCAGCGCTTCGGGAAGGTGTATGCCAGCGTGAGGTTCTTGATGCGCAGGTACGAGGCGTCGCTGAGCATATGGTCGTTGCTGCGGCGGTTCGATCCGGAGTTTGCGATGCTGGTGCTCGATCCGTAGATACGCGGCAGCTTGGCGTTGGGATTCACGGGCTTCATGTAGTCGGCGCTCGAAGGATCGGTGCTGATCGGCTTCCAATAGTCGGTCGTACCATCGAATACGGGATACCACTGGGAGTCACCTCCGGCGAAGGTGTAGAGCAGCTCGCCGGTATACATCCAGTCGCGCTTGCCGACTCCCTGCAACATGACACTCAGGTCGAATCCGGCATAGCTGATGCCGAAGTTGAGTCCGTACTGGAAGCGCGGGGTGGTATTACCGATCACGACGCGGTCTCCCGGCTCGCTGTAGGTGCCGTTTCCTCCATTGATGTCGTTTACGTCATCCTCGGAGTATTGTCCGTCGACCAGGTTCTTGAATTTGTAGTCTCCCGGACGGGGGCTGTATCCCTGCAACGTTGGCACACCCTCGACGAGCGTCCAGGAATCGGTATCCACGAAGTCGTCGAGCGTATAGAATCCGTCGTAGAGGTATCCCCAGATTTCGCCGACCTCCTTGCCTTCATAGAGGTAACTGAGGCTTTTTTCGGCGTTGAAGTTGAGCTTCTTGATCGTCGACTTGTAGTCCCAGAGGTTGAGTCCCACGTTGTAGGAGACCTTCTCGCCGATGTTGCCGCGCCATCCCAACTGGAGTTCCCAGCCGCGGGTCTGCATGGCGCCGACATTCTGGTTCGGGGCCGAGGCGCCCAATACGCCGGGCAGGTCGACGCTCTCGGTGAGGATGTCCTTCGTGTCGCGCTGGAACCACTCGAACATACCGGTCAGGCGGTTGTTGAACAGCGAGAAGTCGAGACCGACGTTGGTCGTGGTGATGGTCTCCCAGGTAAAGTCGGCGCTGACCAGTCCCGGAGGGGTGATGATGGTTGTGTAATTGGCGTTGTCGTTGCCGTTAAGCCATACGGTCGACTGGGCGTTGATGTCCATCGAGGCGATGTAGTCATAGTATCCTGCGGAGCTCTGGTTTCCGATCGAACCATAGGAGAAGCGGGGCTTCAACTGGTTGAGCCACTTGCGGGTCCCGCTCAGGAACGACTCCTCGGCGGCATTCCATGCAAGGGAGAACGACGGGAAGAAGGCGAAACGGCTGTCCTTGGGGAATTTCGACGAACCGTCGTAGCGGCCGCTGACCTCGAGGATGTACTTGCCCTTGTAGTCGTAGTTGAAACGGAAGAAGCCGCTTCGGATGGCGTAGTCGGCGTAGTCGTCGCTGGTCTTGACCATCCCGCCGGCATTGATCATTGACGGGATGTCGATGATGGCCTGTTTTTCAGCGGTAGTATTATAGTACTTGTAGTCGTAGTCTTCCTGCGAGAATCCAGCCATCAGCGAGAAGTGGTGGTCTTGTGCCACGTCGATTTTGTAGGTGGCGTAGGCATTGAAGGCGTTGCGGACGTCGTAGAAGTGACGGGCAACATAGTAATCCTTCGAAGGCCTCAGTGCCACAACCTGCTGAATGTCCGATGCAGCCCATTGCCCCGAATAGTAAGTGAAATCGGTGGACTGTTTCTGATAAGTGTACTCGAAGATGGCCTCGAGGCCTTTCACCGGGCGGAATGTCGAGCGGAAGAGGAAACGCGGGGTGTCGATCGTCGTGTAGCGGCTGTTGCTGTTGTCGATGATGGCGCGGGGTGTCAGAATAATGTTCCCGTCGGGATCGGTGCCGTCGGGGAGGAAGTTCATCAGACGGGTCGAGTAGAGCCATCCTGCCTCATCGTTCAGGTAGCGGCGCTCCTGTTGCGAATAGTTGATATCGATTTCTTGGGTATACCACTTGGTGACGTCGGCGGCGACATTGCCGGCAAACGACATCCGGGTGTAGTAGTCCTTGTTGCCGACGAACGGACCGTTCTCGCTATAGCTGTTGCCCGAGAGACGGAAGCGGACGCGATCGGTGGCTCCGCTGACCGAGAGGTTGTGATCCTGCGAGAATCCGCTTTCGAACATGCGGTCGTAGATGTCCTTCTGCGAGAGGTAGTAGCGTTTGCCGTCGGCGTTTGCCACGAAGATTCCGTTGTCATAGAGCGTACCTTGGGATTCGAGTGCCGAGCGGTCGTTGTTGTAGAGATTGAGGTACTCGAGCCAGGAGTCGATGTTCTGGCCGGCGGCGGTGTAGGTATTGGTGTTGAACGTATCCTTGTAGATGGGCAGATAGGTCTCCAGTCCGACCTGCTTCGGGGTACCGATGGCGTTGACAACACCGAAGTTGTTGGAATAGTTGAGGTGGATTTGCTCGCCCTTTTCGGGACGCTTGGTGGTGATGAGTATCACACCGGCGGCGGCGCGTGCACCGTAGATGGCCGATGACGAGGCGTCCTTCAGCACCGTAACCGACTCGATGTCGTTGGGGTTGAGGGCGTCGATGTCACCTTCGACGTTGTCGATAAGGATCAGCGGCGAGAGGGCTTTGGTGCCGGTGGTGCTTCCCGAGAAGGTGGCCGTACCGCGGATCTGGATGGATTTTCCGGTCTGTCCGGGGGTGTTGCCGCTTGACGAGGAGATCATCAGTCCCGGCACAGCACCCTGCAGGGCTGCGGCGACGTTGGGTTGCGGGCGGTCTCCGAGGACTTCGTCCATTTTGACCGTGGCGACGGATCCCGAGAGATTGGCCTTTTTCTGCACGCCGTAACCTACCACGACCACGGCGTCAATGTCAAGTGCCTCCTCGAGGGTCACGACCATGCCCTGGGCAGCGGGGAGCGTCTGGGATTTGTACCCTACGTAGGAGAATTCGAGTTGAGCCTGTTCTGCGACATTCAAGGTAAAGGTACCGTCGATGTTGGTCGTCATACCGTTTAGTGTGCCGCTTTCGAATACGGTGGCACCGATGATGGGCTCTCCCTTTGAATCGACTACTTTACCGGAGATTTCGATTTTCCCGGGTTCTTGGCTTTCTGCATTGGGTGCGGAGGTTTCAGCGGCGAATAGAGAATTCCCCCCCCCGCTTGCGGAAACGCACAGAGCCGAAGCTAAAAAAAATTGAAGAAAAGTTCGTCTCATAGACATTTGGTTTTGGTTAAGATTTTGTAATGGATACGGTAAATGTTAAAAAAATATACATTATGTATTCCATATAAAACAAATATAAGAAAAAAATGTGGTTTTTGTCAAAAAAGAATCGATTTCTCGGTGA
>DXGO01000016.1 GCA_019113885.1 Candidatus Alistipes intestinipullorum
GCTGCCGTGCGCACCGCGCCCGCCGTAGGTATCGACGATGATCTTGCGGCCCGTGAGCCCCGTATCGCCGTGAGGACCGCCGATGACAGACTTGCCCGTGGGGTTCACGTGCAGGATATAGTCGTCGCCGATCAGTTCCGCAAGTTTGTCCCCGGCGCGCTCCAGGCGAGCCTTGACGCGCGGGATGAGGATCGTGCGCACATCCTCGCGGATGCGCTCCTGCATCTGCCGTTCGGCCTCCTTTTCATCGAGGCCCTCGCCCGGGCGGATGAACTCGTCGTGCTGCGTCGAGACGACGATCGTGTGCACGCGCAGCGGCTTGTTGGTCTTCTCGTCATACTCGATCGTCACCTGCGACTTCGAGTCGGGGCGCAGGTAGCGCATCACCTCGCCTTCGCGGCGGATGACGGCCAGCTCCTTCAGAATGACGTGCGACAGGATCAGCGTCGCGGGCATCATCTCGCGCGTCTCGTTGCAGGCGTAGCCGAACATGATGCCCTGATCGCCGGCGCCCTGCTCCTCCTCCGCTTCGCGGACAACCCCCTGGTTGATGTCCGACGACTGCTCGTGGATGGCCGAAAGGATGCCGCACGAGTTGCAGTCGAACTGGTATTCGCTCTTGGTGTAGCCGATGCGCTCGATGACGCGGCGCGCCACGCCCTGCACATCGACATAAGCCTCCGAGCGCACCTCGCCCGCCACAACCACGAGACCCGTGGTGCAGAGCGTTTCGCAGGCGACCTTCGACTCGGGGTCGTGGCGCAGGAATTCGTCGAGAATGGCGTCAGAAATCTGATCCGAGACTTTATCGGGGTGCCCTTCGGACACCGACTCCGATGTAAATAAAAAACCCATTTTGATCCGTTTTTTAAGGTTAAACGTATAAAATGGGAAAAATTGGCTGTTGAGAAATAAAAAACGTGCTGTTTTAGCGATTTTTTATTGTGGTTTGCAATCAGTCAAATCTTTCCACATTTCCCCGCGTGACAGACGGGGAGGCAAAGATACGCACAATTTTGAAAAATCAAGCGGTTCACAGGATTTTTTTCCGCCCGAACGACAATTCCGCCTGCATGGATCGGCCGTTCAGGCGGAAATAATAAGGTGCGGACATCTCACGACATCCGCACCTTGCATTTCGGAATTCGATCCGGCGTCGGCCCCAAGCCGTTACACCGGAACACTGAGATATTATTTCTCCAGCAGCTTCTTCACCTCGGCGGCAACCGTGGTCCCGTTGTACCCGAACTGCTCGTCGAGCACCTTGTAGGGCGCCGAATAGCCGAAGTGGTCGAGTCCGTGGATCATGCCCTTCTCGCCGACCAGCCCCAGCAGGTTGATCGGAAGGCCCGAGGTCATGCCGTAACGGGCGATCCCCGCCGGCAGGACACTCTCCTGGTACGAACGCGGCTGGTCGCGGAACAGGCCCTCGCTCGGCACGCTCACCACACGCACGGGGATACCTTCGGCGGCCAGCTGCCCGGCGCCTTCGACCAGCGTCGAGACCTCCGAGCCCGAGGCGATCAGCACGGCGGCAGGTTTCGCAGCATCCATCACCACATAACCTCCCTTGGCGGCCTGCATCGCCTCCTCACGGCGGCTCGTGTGCAGTGCCGGGAGCGTGCGGATATTCTGGCGCGACAGCACCAGCGCCACCGGACGGTGCTCCTCGAGGGCGATCTTCCACGCTGCAACGGTCTCGTCGCCATCGGCCGGACGCAGCACGACCATCGAATGCTCACCCTGATGGTTCCTCAGATGCTCCATCAGGCGGATCTGCGCCTCGTGCTCCACGGGCTGGTGCGTCGGGCCGTCCTCGCCCACACGGAACGAGTCGTGCGTCCACACATAGATCACATGCAGCCGCATCAGCGCCGAAAGACGTACCGCCGGCTTCATGTAGTCGGAGAAGACGAAGAAGGTGCCGCACACGGGAATCACGCCGCCATGCAGCGCCATACCGTTCATCACGCAGGCCATCGTCAGCTCCGAAACGCCTGCCTGGAAGAATTTGCCCGAGAAGTCGCCCTTCATGAAGGCTTTGGTCTTCTTGAGGTAGCCGTCGGTCTTGTCGGAGTTCGAAAGGTCGGCCGATGCGACGATCATGTTGTCGATCTTCTCGGCGTAATACCCCAGAACCGACGCCGAGGCGGCTCGGGTTGCAACGTCGGCCTTCACCTCAATCGACTTGTAGTCGATCTCGGGGAGTTTGCCCGAGAGGAAGCCGTCGAGCTTGATCGCCAGGTCCTTGTGCTCCGAGCGCCACGATTTCTCAACGGCAGCCCGCTCGGCAACCCATGCACGCAACGCCTCGCGGCGCTCGGCGAAGACCTCGCGGCTCTCTTCGAAAACGGCGAACGGATCCTCGGGATCGCCTCCCAGGTTGCGTATCGTGGCGGCCAGGTCGGCTCCGGCTCCCGACAGCGGCTGTCCGTGAGTCGAGACCTTTCCTTCGAAACTCTCCCCGTCGGCGCCCCGTGCGCCCTTGGCCATCGTCGTGTGTCCGATGATGAGCGTCGGACGTTCAGTCTCGCTGTGGGCGGCAACCAGCGCCTCGCGAATCTCGTTGATATTATGTCCGTCGATCGACAGCACATTCCAACCCCAGGCCTCGTACTTCATCGCCACGTTCTCCGTATCGACCTCATCAACCTTCGTCGACAACTGCACGTTGTTGGAGTCATAGTACATGATCAGATTCGAAAGCCCCAGATGCCCCGCGATGCGGCCCACACCCTGCGAAATCTCCTCCTCGACAGCACCGTCCGAGATATAGGCATAGGTTTTGTGGGCCATCCACTCGCCAAAGCGCGCCACCAGGAAACGTTCGGCAATGGCGGCGCCCAGCGCCATGGCATGGCCCTGTCCCAGCGGGCCCGAGGTGTTCTCCACGCCCCGCAACACATCCACTTCGGGATGGCCGGGCGTCACGCTCCCCCACTGGCGCAGCGACTTCAGGTCCTCGGTCGTATAGGTGCCGGCCAACGACAGCACCGAATAGAGCATCGGCGACATGTGGCCGGGATCGAGGAACAGCCGGTCACGGAACGGATAATCCATCCGGTCGGGATCGTAACGCAGGAACTCGGTGTACAGTACCGTGATGAAATCAGCGCCCCCCATTGCTCCGCCCGGATGCCCCGACTTCGCTTTTTCGACCATGGCGGCCGACAGGATGCGCACATTGTCGGCGACACGACTCAGTTTCGAATTGGTTGTAGACATAGTATAGAGTTAGTATTTGAACAGGTCTCCTTTCACAAGCATCCCACCCCGCTCCTCGGGGAGAAGATTCCCTTACAAAGGTAACAGAATTTTTTATCCCACTTGTTTCAACTCCACGATATTTGCCTTTTCGATCTTCTTCTTCGCATAGGGCAGCGTCACCGTGAACTCCTTCGCGTCGGTCGACGGAAGGTCGAACATCGTGTCCATCATGATCGCCTCGCAGATCGAACGCAGGCCGCGGGCGCCGAGCTTGAAGGTCACCGCACGGTCGACGATATAGTCGAGCACCTCATCGTCAAAGCGCAGCTTCACGCCGTCGAGTTCGAACAGCCGCTCATACTGTTTGACGATGGCGTTGCGCGGCTCGGTGAGGATCGACCGCAGGGCCTCGCGCCCCAACGGCTGCATGTAGGTCAACACCGGAAGACGCCCCACCAACTCGGGAATCAGGCCGAACGACTTGAGGTCCTGGGGCGTGACATACTGCATGAGGTTCGAACGGTCGATCGGGTCGGCGTTGATGCGTCCGTAACCCATTGCCCGGGTATTGAGCCGCTGGGCGATCTTGCGCTCGATGCCGTCGAAGGCTCCGCCGCAGATGAAGAGGATGTTGCGCGTGTTGACCTGGATGAACTTCTGCTCGGGGTGCTTGCGCCCGCCCTGCGGCGGAACGTTCACCACCGTGCCCTCGAGAATCTTCAGCAGCGCCTGCTGCACCCCCTCGCCCGAGACATCGCGCGTGATCGAGGGGTTGTCGCCCTTGCGGGCGATCTTGTCGATCTCGTCGATGAAGACGATACCCCGCTCGGCCTGCGCCACGTCGTAATCGGCCACCTGCAGCAGCCGCGAAAGGATGCTCTCGACATCCTCGCCCACGTAGCCGGCCTCGGTCAGCACCGTGGCGTCGACAATCGTGAAGGGCACCTTCAGCAGTTTGGCGATCGTACGGGCCATCAGGGTCTTGCCCGTTCCGGTAGGGCCCACCAGCACGATGTTCGACTTCTCCAGCTCCACATCGTTCTCCTTCGGGGCGTAGAGCAGGCGTTTGTAGTGGTTATAGACCGCCACCGAGATATACCGCTTGGCGGCATCCTGCCCGATGACGTACTGGTCGAGGAACGCCTTGATCTCGGCAGGCTTCAGCAGCTCCTCCTTCTTGAGCGGCGCCGGGGCTTTTGCGGGTGCGACGGCTTCGGCGACAAGGCCGTTTTCGGCGATGATCCGGTATCCGTTCTCGATACACTTGTTGCAGATGCAGGCGCCGTCGACGCCCTGGAACATCACCTCCACCTCGGAACGCACCGCTCCGCAGAACGAACAGGACTCTCCGCCCTTCCGCTCCTTCGTGCTGCTGCCGTTGGTATTGCTGCCGCCCGTGCGGCCGCCGCCGTTTCCGGACTTATTCTGTTTCTGTGTCATAGGTCTTCTTCTCACGTTTGGTCAGCACCTCGTCGATCAGCCCGTAATCCCGGGCCTCGCGCGCCGAAAGCCAGTAGTCGCGGTCGGCATCCTTTTCGATCTTGCGGATCGAGACTCCCGAATGGGCGGCCAGGATCTCGTAGAGTTCGCGTTTGGTTTTCAGTATCTCGCGGGCCGTAATCTCGATGTCCGAGGCCTGTCCCTGGGCTCCGCCCAGCGGTTGGTGGATCATCACCCGCGAATGGGGCAGCGCCGAGCGCTTGCCCTTGGCACCGGCCGTAAGCAGCACGGCGCCCATCGACGCGGCCAATCCGGTGCAGATGGTCGCCACATCGCAGCCCACGAGCTGCATCGTGTCGTAGATACCCAGCCCGGCCGAAACCGACCCGCCGGGGGAGTTGATATAGATTTGAATGTCCTTCTCGGGGTCGACCGACTCGAGGAAGAGCAACTGTGCCTGGATGATGTTGGCGGCATCGTCATAGATGGGAGCCCCGAGGAAGATGATGCGGTCCATCATCAACCGCGAGAAGACATCCATCGTGGCGACGTTCAACTGACGCTCCTCGATGATCGTGGGCGACACGTAGGCTGCGCTGACCGACTGGAAGTCGTGCAGTTTCAGCGAGCTGATGCCGCGGTGCAACCGGGCGTATTTTTCAAATTCAGAAGTCATGGCACAAATGCGTTTCTATCAAAAAAGGACTTTGCAAACATCACGCCTGCAAAGTCCAAAGGTACGAATTTTCCCGAGAAAATTCCTAAAGCTCCTTCGCCAATTTGGCAAAATCATCGGCCGAGACGGATTTCTCCGAGACCTTGACCTTCGAGCGGATCGCATCGACGACCTTCGTCTCGAAGAGTTTCTCGTAGATTTTCTGTCCCTGGTCCTTGTCGGCGAGGATCTTCTCGGCATAGCCGTTCAACATGTCGTCGGGAGCCGACGGCATGCCGTACTGCGCAAACTGTGCGGCAGCCAGCGCCTTGGCCTCGGCCAGCGCCTCCTCCTTCGTGACGGAGAGGTTATCCGACTTGATGAAGTGCTTCTGGAGGTAATTCCAGGTGAACATTTTCAGGAACTGGTCGAAATCCTTCTCGATCTCCTCCATCGAGAACTTGCCTTCGTTGATGGTGTAGAGCCAGCGCTTGAGGAATGCCTCGGGCATCTTCAGCCCGGCCTTCTTGACGATGTAGTCGCGGACCTGGAGGGTGAAGAGGTAGTCGCTCTCGCGGCGCAACTCGCTCTCGATCTGAGCGTCGATGAACTTCTCGAACTCCTCGGCGCTCTTCACGTTGCCCTCGGGGAAGGCCATCTTGAAGAACTCCTCGTTGAGTTCCGGCTCGGCGAACTTGCGGATCTTGGTGATCTCCATCTCGAACTCGGGCTTGATACCCTCCAGTTCGTTCTCCTTCACCTGCAGGCAGGCGGCACGCTGTGCGGGGTTCTTGTAGAGCTCGTTGATGTTCACCTGCATCTTGTCGCCGACCTTCTTGCCCTGGTAGGGCTTGCGCTCCTCCTCCGACATGGAGATCAGCCCCACGTAGGCATCGGCCACATTCATCTCGCCGTTGTCGAGCGTCACCGTCAGGGCCTCATCCGAGGTCACCTCGTCGGCATCGACCAGACGCCCGTAGCGACGCAGGTAGTTCGACCGGTAGTCGTCGTGCATCTTCTTGTCGATCTTGATCTTATGGTAGGTGAGCTTGTCCTTGTCCGAAAGTTCGAGATTGATGGCCGGAGCCTCGCCGATCTCGAAGACAAACTCGAACTCCGTATTGTTGTCGAAGTCGAATGCCCCCTGCTCCTCCGAAGGAATCACGTCGCCCAGGTAGTCGATACCCTCCTTCTGGAGGTACTCGAAAGCGGCGTTCGACGCCTTGCGGTACGACTGCTCGGCCACGACGCCCTTGCCGTACATCTTGCGGATAATGCCCATGGGCACCATGCCCGGACGGAATCCGGGAATGTTGGCCTTGCGCTTGTACTCGCGCAGCGCCTTTTCGACCTCCTGGCCGTAGTCCGCCTCGCCGACGGTCACCCGGAGCAGCGAGTTGTTCTCCTCGCGTTGTTCTCTTACGATCTTCATAATGAATGTGTTATATCTGTTATTCTTCGTCTCTCGTCTCGGAATCGGGAGGCAAAGATACGCATTTTTTCCGTTCCGGGCAACAGAAACCCCTATAATATAATGAAATTATGATATATGATTTGCTTTTCGTAACTTTGCAGACTATGCATGCCCGAAAAATGAAATACACGACGATTCTCCTGCTCGCCGCCCTGCTCGCGGTCGCCTGCGGAAACCCCGCGGCCCGGACGCGAAAGACGACAGCCGCAACGGCGACAGCCCGTCCCGCCGCCGCGCCGAAATACTACACCTACCGCGTCAAGGAGGTCCACCCCCACCCGACCGACGCCTATACGCAGGGGCTCCTGTGGCACGACGGCACCCTGTGGGAGGGCACCGGGCAGTGCGGAGCCTCGGTCGTGCAGCGCTATGACCCCGCGACATGGCAGCCCCGGGTCGTCGCACGCCTGCCCCGTTCGGAGTTCGGCGAGGGGATCGCCATCGTCGGAGACGAACTTTTCCAGCTCACCTGGCAGTCGAACACGGCACATGTCTACCGGCTGGCGGACGGCGCGCTGACGAAAATCCGCGACCACCGCTATTCGGGCGAAGGCTGGGGCCTCACAACCGACGGCGAGAAGCTCTATTTCTCCGACGGGTCGGCCGACCTGCACGTCATAGACCCCGCAACCTTCCGCCGCGAGAAACGCATCACCGTCACCTGCGAAGGCGCCCCGGTACCGTACCTCAATGAACTGGAGTGGATCGACGGACGCCTCTGGGCCAATGTCTACACCACCGACCAGATCGTCATCATCGACCCCGCGACAGGCGTGGTCGAGGGGATCGTCGACCTCGCGGGACTGCTTCCCGCCGAGGAGATCACCGCGACGACCGACGTGTTGAACGGCATCGCCTGGGACCCCGACGGGAAAAGGCTCTTCGTCACGGGCAAGAACTGGAGCAAACTGTTTGAAATAGAGATCATCGAGAAATGATTCCCGCCAATACGAAATACGACACGCTGCTCAGGCAGCTCGAACGCCGCATCCTGCTGCTCGACGGGGGGTTCGGCACCATGGTGCAGGGCTACGGCCTCACGGAGGAGGATTTCCGCGACACACGCTTCCGCGACTGGGAGGTGCAGCTCAAGGGATGCAACGACCTGCTCGCCCTGACACGTCCTGACGTGGTGCGCGAAATCCACGAGAAATACCTCCAGGCCGGCGCCGACATCATCGAGACCGACTCGTTCAACGCCAATGCCGTATCGCTGGCCGACTACCGGATCGAGTCCCTTGCCTACGAAATCTCGCGCGCAGCGGCCGAGGTGGCCCGCGCGGCAGCCGATGCCTTCACGGCGCGCAACCCTCAGAAACCCCGTTTCGTGGCCGGGTCGATGGGCCCCACGAACCGCACGGCCTCGATGTCGGCCGACGTGTCCAACCCGGCGTCCCGCGAGGTGACCTTCCGCCAGCTGGTCGACGCCTATACCGACCAGGCCCGGGGCCTCGTCGACGGCGGTGCCGACATCCTGCTCGTCGAGACGGTCTTCGACACGCTCAACGCCAAGGCGGCCCTCTACGCCATCGACCGTCTCTGCACGGAACTCGGGCGCCGCATTCCCGTGATGGTTTCGGGGACGTTGGCCGACGCCAGCGGCCGCACCCTCTCGGGGCAAACCGTCGAGGCGTTCGCCGCGTCGGTCGCACACCTGCCGCTGCTCTCCATCGGCCTGAACTGCGCCTACGGCGCCCGGCAGCTGCGGCCCTACCTCGAACGCCTCGCGGCCGTAGCCGGGACACGCGTCTCGGCACACCCGAACGCCGGACTTCCCAACCTCATGGGAGGTTACGACGAAACCCCGGAGATGTTTGCCGAAGATGTCGGCGAGTACCTGCGCCGGGGGCTGGTCAACATCGTGGGCGGCTGCTGCGGCACGACCCCCGCGCACATCTTCGAGTTGTCGAAGATCGCCGGCAACTTCCCGCCGCGGCCGCTCCCCGCGCCGCGCCACGAAACCGTACTGGCCGGACTGGAGCCCCTGCGGGTGGTTCCGGAGGCCAACTTCATCAACGTCGGGGAGCGGACGAACGTCGCCGGCTCGGCGAAGTTCGCTCGGCTGATCCGCGAAGGGAACTACGAGGAGGCGCTCGCCGTGGCCCGCGCCCAGGTCGAGGCCGGGGCGCAGATCGTCGACGTCTGCATGGACGACGGAATGATCGACGGCGTGGAGGCGATGCGCACGTTCCTCAACCTGATGGCCTCGGAGCCCGAGATCGCCCGCGTGCCGGTGATGATCGACTCGTCGAAATGGGAGGTGCTTCAAGCGGGACTCGAGGTGACGCAGGGCAAGTCCGTGGTCAACTCCATCTCGCTCAAGGAGGGCGAGGAGCGATTCCTGCAGCACGCCGCCGAGATCCACCGCTACGGCGCCGCCGCCGTGGTGATGCTCTTCGACGAGCGCGGACAGGCCGATACCTTCGAACGCAAGGTCGAGGTCGCCGAACGCGCCTACAAGCTGTTGACCGGCAACGGGTTCCCGGCCGAGGACATCATCTTCGACCCCAACATACTGGCCGTCGCCACCGGAATGCCCGAGCACGACGGCTACGCCAAGGCGTTCATCGACGCCACGCGCTGGATCAAGGAGCACCTGCCCCATGCGAAGGTCTCGGGAGGCGTCTCGAACCTCTCGTTCTCGTTCCGCGGCAACAACGCCGTGCGGGAGGCGATGCACTCGGCATTCCTTTACCACGCCATCCGCGCCGGCATGGACATGGGGATCGTCAACCCCCAACTGCTGCGCGTCTACAGCGAGATCGAGCCCGAGTTGCTCGAACGGGTCGAGGACGTGATCCTCTGCCGCCGGCCCGATGCCGCCGAGCGCCTCACGGAGTATGCCCACCAGGTGCAGCAGACGGCACAGACGGAAACCCAAGCCCCCGACGCCTGGCGCAGCGGAACTCTCGAAGAGCGCATCGCCCACGCCATGCTCAAAGGCGTGGCGGACCACATCGAGGAGGACGCCCTCGAAGGCTATCACACGCTGGGCAGCCCGATGGAGGTGATCGACCGTCTGCTGATGCCCGCCATGGAGCGCGTCGGCGTGCTCTTCGGCGAGGGCAAGATGTTCCTCCCGCAGGTCGTGAAGAGCGCCCGGGTGATGAAACGCGCCGTCGCGGTGCTGACCCCCTACATCGAACAGGGCGCCACCTCGGCCCACAGCGCCGGGAAGGTATTGATCGCCACCGTCAAGGGGGACGTCCACGACATCGGCAAGAACATCGTTGCGGTCGTCATGGCCTGCAACGGCTACGAGGTACGCGACCTCGGCGTGATGGTCGAGGCCGGGCGCATCGTCGACGAAGCCGTGGCGTGGGGTGCGCAGGCGATCTGCCTGAGCGGCCTGATCACCCCGTCGCTCGACGAGATGGGCCATGTCTGCGAGGAGCTGGAGCGCCGCGGGCTGCGAATTCCGGTGATCGTCGGCGGCGCCACGACCTCCGAACTTCACACCGCCGTGAAGATCGCCCCGCTCTACGGCGGCGTGGTCGTCCATTCGGCCAACGCCAGCCGCAACAGCCAGCTGCTGGCACACCTGTTGGGGCCCGACAGCGACACCTTCGCCCGCGAGATGGCCGACAGGCAGCAGCGTCTGCGCGACGACTATGCCCGGCAGTTGCGAGCCCGCGACCTGATTCCGATCGTCGAGGTGCGCAAGGCAAGGCGCGGCGCGGCGCCCCATGAGCCCGTCGTCCCGCTCCACCCGGGACGCATGGTCTTCCCCGATTTCGACATCGCGGACGCCGAGCACTTCATCGACTGGAACTTCTTCTTCCCCGCCTGGGGCCTCAAGGGGCGCTATCCCGAGATTCTCGACCATCCCGAAAAGGGCGAAGAGGCCCGCAAGCTCTTCGCCGACGCGCAGGCCCTGCTGGCGCGCATCCGCGACGAGCGGCTCCTGACGCTCCAGGCTGCCGTGGGCATCTTCCCCGCACGGAGCGAAAAGGACGACATCTGGGTCACCGGGACCAAAGGACGCGAAGTGCGCCTGGCGATGCTCCGCAACCAGACCCGCGGCGATGAGAACCGTTCGCTGGCCGACTGGATCGCCCCCGAGGGCGACTGGATCGGCGCCTTTGCCGTGACGGCCGGCATCGGGCTCAAGGAGCTCACCGAGCAGTTCCGCGCCGCGAACGACGACTATTCGGCCATCCTGGCGAAACTGCTGGCCGACCGGCTCACGGAGGCATTCGCCGAGTGCGTCCACAGTTTCGTGCGACGCCAGATGTGGGGCTACGAGACCGGGCCCATGCCCTCGCCCGAAGAGATCATCCGCGGGCAGTACCGCGGCCGCCGCATGGCCTTCGGATACCCCGCCTCGCCCGACCACTCGCTCAAGCGCGAGGCTTTCGACCTGC
>DXGO01000017.1 GCA_019113885.1 Candidatus Alistipes intestinipullorum
CCGGGATGAAGATCGTCACGGTGGCCTGCGACGAGCGCGGCAACATCGACGTCGCCGACCTCGAGGCCAAGGCCAGGGAGTACAGTTCGGAACTGTGCGGGCTGATGGTCACCTATCCCTCGACGCACGGCGTCTTCGAGAGCCGCATCCGCGAGATCGTCGACGCGGTGCACGACGCCGGCGGACAGGTCTACATGGACGGCGCGAACATGAACGCCCAGGTGGGCCTCACGAACCCCGGCTACATCGGGGCCGACGTCTGCCACCTGAACCTCCACAAGACCTTCGCCATGCCGCACGGAGGCGGCGGCCCGGGCGTCGGCCCGATCTGCGTGGCCGAGCACCTCAAGGCGTTCCTCCCCACCCACCCGATCGTCGCCACGGGCGGCGAAGAGGGCATCACGGCCGTAGCATCGGCCCCGTGGGGTTCGGCCATGCTGCTGCCGATCACCTACGGGTACATCAAGATGCTCGGCGCCGAGGGGCTGCGCCACGCCACGGAGATGGCCATCGTCAACGCCAACTACATGTCGTCGGCCCTCAAGGAGGAGTACCGCACCTACTACTCGGGCGAAACGGGGCGCGTGGGCCACGAAATGATCCTCGACCTGACGCACTTCAAGAAGGATTACGACATCGACTGCGGCGACATCGCCCACCGTCTGATGGACTACGGCTTCCACGCCCCGACGCTCTCGTTCCCGGTACACGAGACGCTGATGGTCGAGCCTACGGAGTCGGAGCCCAAGGAGGAGATGGACCGCTTCATCGAGGCGCTGGTCGAGATCAAGCGCGAATGCGAGGCCGCGGCCGCCGCGGGCGAGAAGGACAACGTGGTGACGAATGCCCCGCACACGGCCGTCGAGCTGGCGGGCGAGTGGGCACACCCCTACACGCGCATGCAGGCGGCCTTCCCGCTGGAGTGGGTGCGCACGGCGAAGTTCTTCCCCTACGTGACGAAGATCGACAACGGCTACGGAGACCGCAACCTCTGCTGTCGCAACTGCGACTGACGGACGGCGCAGGAGACGACCTGAATACCCGAAAAAACGGCGGCAATTTTTTTGCCGCCGTTTTCGCACCCTGCGGCACGATGTTTTCAAGAGCCGGAGAATGAAATTTTTGCCCGAGAATTTGGCAACTCGCGCCGAAGTGCGTACCTTTGAGCCCTCCGCCTGCACGGGAGGCGCCGCAGGAGAGGCTGCCTGCCGGAGCGCGGAGCCCGCGACTCAGGAAAACACTTAATAAAGAGAATATTCGCATGAAAGTAGAACAGAACAAAATGGTCGGCGTGGACTACAAGCTCACCGTCGACGGACAGATCGCAGACCAGTCGCGTCCCGGACAGCCGCTGGAGTTCATCTTCGGAACGGGCATGCTGCTTCCGAAATTCGAGGAGGCCATCCTCGGCAAGGAGCCCGGCGAGAGCGTAGCATTCACCCTGGCACCGAAGGACGGCTACGGCGAGGTGATTGCCGAGGCGATCGTCGACCTGCCGAAGAGCATCTTCATGGTCGACGGCAAGCTGGCCGAGGACATCCTCTTCGAGGGGAGCCAGGTGCCGATGAGCGACGCCCAGGGCAACCGCATGATGGGCATCGTCAAGGAGGTCGGCGACGAGCACGTGAAGATGGACTTCAACCACCCGATGGCCGGCAAGACCCTCAACTTCGAGGTCGAGGTCGTCTCGGTACGCGACGTGACGCCCGAAGACCTGCAGGGACACTGCTCGTGCGGCGACTGCCACGACGGAGGTTGCCACGAAGGGTGTTGCGACGACCACTGCAACTGTCACTAAACCGGGCGGCAGGCATAGAGTGAAACCGGGGCGAACGAGCTCCGGTTTTTTTACCGCCTGCGAAAAACGCCCCGATCCGCAACCATGCATACCCTGCGCCAATACCTCCTTACGCTCACCGACCCCGAGGGGCTGCTGCGCACGCTGCAAGGGGCCGAGGTGTGCCGCGACGCCAAAGGGCGTCCGCTGTATGCCGTCGGCAACAGTGCCGTGGTCTTCCGCATCCGCCACGAGGGCCGCACGAGGTCGCTGCGCTGCTACCTGCGCCCGATGCGCCACCTGCGCGAAATCTACGGCGAGCGGCTTCTCGAACGGGAGCTCTTTCTTTACAACACCTCCGGGGCGGGCACGTGGGTCGATGTCGTCGTCGGCGACTGGATCGAAGGTGAGACGCTCCTCGAAGCGACCGAGCGGGCCGTTGCCGCACACGATACGGAACGGCTGCGGTCGCTGGCCGGGAAGTTCGACCGTCTGGCGCTCGACCTGGTGACCGACGACCGGGCGCACGGCGACCTCAAACCCGAAAACATCATCGTCGACACGGCGGATACGCTCCACCCGATCGATTTCGACGCGGCGTTCCTGCCACAATTCGCCGGGGAGCCGAGCCCCGAATTGGGCACGGCGGCCTACCAGCACCCGGCACGCACGGCCGCGGATTTCAACGCCCGGCTGGACGACTACCCCGCAGCCCTGATCTCGACGGCACTGCACGCCCTGGCGCTCGACCCGTCGCTCGGCGAGCGGCATGCCGCATGTGACGGACTGCTCTTCACGCCACAGCGAATTCTCCGTGGCCGTGACGAGACATATCGCGAGGTCATAGCGCTCTTCGAACGGTGCGGCATGGCCCTCCGTTACCGCATGGCCCGGTTGCTGGCCTCGCCCACGCCCGAACTTTTCGGTTTGGCAGCGTTATTGACGGAGGCTGTCCGAGAGACAACCCCGGAGTGCCCGACCAATCAGACGGATGCCGGGACGGAGCCTCCCGAACTGTTTGTCGAAAACGGCCGCTGGGGATTCCGCACCCCGCAGCGCGTGGTCGTTGCGCCGCTCTACGACAACGGATTCGACTTCACCGAAGGGCTGGCCGCCGTACAGTTGGGCCGTACGTGGCACTTCATCGGCCCCGACGGCCGGGTACGGCTCAACTGCCCGGAGTACGAATCGGTCAAGCCGTTCCGCAACGGCCGGGCAAAGGTCATATGCAACGGGCACCGGCTGGAGATCGACTCCGCGGGCCGGGAATACGACGGATCGCAAAATCCGCAGGAGACGAAGCCGTCCGGAGACGCTCCGCCGCCGACATGTGCGGATTTTCGACGCAAATGATTATATTTGCATGCGAAGATTATGGCAAACACCTTTTTCAGACCTTTGACCGAGGCGGAAATCGCCGCCCTCGAAGCGCTCGGCAACTCGGCCGAGGCATGGGAACGCCTATCGGTATCTGAGGATTTCCACCCCGATCAACTTCTTCAAAGCCATTTCGAAGGAGACGTCGAAATCGCCTCCGGCGTCCGCATCGTCCGCTCGCGCGTGGCCAACTACCGTCTCGGCGAAGGAGCGCTCGTCGAAAGCGTCACATCGCTCGAATGCCGTCGACGCTCGGCGTTCGGAAACGGCGTGGGCGTTGCCACGATGAACGAATGCGGCGGACGCACGGTCAAGATTTACGACACGATGTCGGCCCAGGTGGCCTACGTGATGGCCGTCTACCGCCACCGCCCGCAGACACTCGCCGCCCTCGAGCGCATGATCGACGCCTACGCCGACGAGCGCTCCTCCGCCATGGGCGAGGTGGGCCGCAACAGCCGCCTCACCGGCGCGCGCTTCATCCGCGAAGTGCGCGTCGGGAACAACGTAACGGTCGACGGGGCCTCGGCACTCGAAAACGGCACCTTGTGCGACGGCGTACGCATCGGTGTCGATGTCAAGGCCTACGACTTCATCGTCGCGGAGAACAGCACCATCGACAACGGCGTGATCCTCGAGCGCTGTTTCGTGGGCGAAAGCTGCCGCATGGACAAGGGATTCACGGCCGCGGAGTCGCTCTTCTTCGCCAACTCGCACTGCGAGAACGGCGAGGCTGCCGCCATCTTCGCCGGCCCCTACACTGTCTCGCACCACAAGTCGTCGCTGCTCATCGCCGGGATGTTCTCGTTCTTCAACGCCGGCAGCGGCTCGAACCAGAGCAACCACCTCTTCAAGAGCGGCGCCGTGCACCAGGCCGTGCACCTGCGGGGCTGCAAGTTCGCCAGCGGCGCCTACGTCATGTCGCCGGCACTCGAAGGGGCCTTCACGATGATCATGGGCCATCACTCCTACCACCACGACACCTCGGCGCTGCCTTTCTCCTACCTGATCGAACGAGAGGGCCACTCACAGCTGATGCCCGGGGCGAACCTCACCAGCTACGGCACCGTCCGCGACGTGGAGAAGTGGCCGGCCCGCGACCGCCGCACGGTAGAACGCGACGTCATCAACTTCGAGGAGTACAACCCCTACATCACGGGAGCCATGCTCCGGGCCGTCGACACGCTCCACACGCTTCGCGAGCAGGACCCCGACGCTGCGGAGTACAGCTACAACAAAACACTGATCCGCGCCACGGCACTCAACCGTGGACTCAGGCTCTACAACAAGGCGATCGTCGCAGCCCTCGGCTCAATGCTTGACAAGGGCGCCGACGACGCGCACTACGACGGCAGCGGCGACTGGTTCGACGCGGCCGGGCAATTCATCACACGCCGCGAGATGGAACGGACGCTCGACGCCATCGACCGGGGCGAACTTCTGTCGACGGCCGCCGTGGACAACCGGTTCCGGGTCTTCGCGGTACATTACGACGACTACGCCCACAGTTGGGCGCTGCACATTTACGCCTCGCTGCTGGGGCATGTCCCCACGGCCACGGAGATCGACGATGCCATCACGGCCGGGCGTCATGCCCGGGCGGAGATACGCCGCATGACCGACGCCGACCGGGAACGCGACGAGTCGCTCGAAATGGCCGTCGGATACGGACTTGACGCTGCGACCGAGGAGGAACGCATCAAGGATTACCGCAATGTGCGCGGACTCGGACAACGGTAACCCAGAAACATTCGACCCGAACATGTATACGCAAAGCATCACTCGCACACACCGCACGGCCTTCATCCTGCTCATCGACGGATCGGGCTCGATGAGCGAACGCATCCATTACGGCGGGTGTGCGATGACCAAGTCGGAAGCGGTGACCGAGATCACCAACGGACTGTTGTTCGAACTGATCGAACGGGCCCGGCGCAACGATGGCATCCGGGACTACTACGACATCGCCGTCCTCGGCTATTCGGGCGACGACGAGGTCTATTCGCTCCTGCCGGGCGGACGCACGATGATTCCGGTCACCGAACTGGCAGCCCTCGAACCGCGGATGGTGCGCCGGACAATCGAATGCCTGCAACCCGACGGTAACATCGCACTGCGCGAGGTTTCAACCCCCGTATGGGTGGAGGCCGAGGCGGCCGGACAGACACCTATGTGTGAGGCCCTGCGGCAGGCCCGCGACCTGGCGGCCGCATGGTGCGCCCATCCGGCCCATGCGGAGAGTTTCCCTCCTACGATCTTCAACATCACCGACGGGGAAGCGACCGACTGCACGGACGACGACCTGATCGCCACGTCCGAACAGATCAAGGCGCTCGGCACGGCCGACGGGGCCGTCCTGCTGGTCAACATACACATCACGGCGGACGAAACCTCCCGAACGGTTTTCTTCCCTTCGGAAGAGGAGACCAACCTCCCGAACCGTTACGCTTCGACACTCTTCCACTGTGCGAGTATCATGCCGGAGGTCTTCGATGACGCGATCCGCGAAATCAAGGGGCCCGGGGCGATCCCGCCCTTCCGCGGCATGAGCTACAACGCCTCGGCCGACGAGTTGATCGCGATGCTCAACATCGGTTCCATCAGTGTAAAAACCGAATGACCATGGCCGCGACCCTTCAGCTTTTCACCCGGGCCCTGCAGACGCCCGACCTCTCGTTCCGCACGCTCTCCGAGGCCCGCGCCATCACCGACGCCCGCGGGCTCCCGCGGCTGATGCGCACAACGCGATTCGCCGAAGCCGAAATCGAATGGCACGGCAAACACTGGCTGCTGGCCCTGCCGCTTTCGCCGGCCGTACTCTTCGCCGTCGAGCGCCAGCTGCTGCAAATCGGACGGCTGCGTACCGAATGGCTCGCGGAATGCCGGCTGCTCAGGGACGAACTTTCGTGGGTCGGGCCCACGGGCGCGCCACAACGTTGCGACCTGGTTCTGCAACTCCTGCCCGATGGAACGGATTTGGACGGAGCGCTCGGAAAGGAGCATAGCGAACGGCTGCTCGGGGCGCTCGACGCGTTGCAACGGGAGCTGCGCCGGCTGAACCTCTCCCACGGCAACCTGCGTCGCGACAACCTCCGCTGGTCCGGAAGCCGCTTTATCCCGATCCGTTACTACGACCTTCGCTTCGGCATGCCGGAACGCGATGACGAGGCATTCGACACCCTGCGCGAGGAGATTCTGCGGCAGGGAGGCGGGGCGGAGGTCAGCGACGTCGAGGCACCCTATGATACCCCGTGCCGCTGGTCGGGCCACCGTTGGACGAGCAATCTCTTCGAGGGGCTGGTCTGCGTCGAGGACGAAACGGGATACGGATACGTCGACGCGGAAAACCGCCCGGTGATCGCCCCG
Organism: Candidatus Alistipes intestinipullorum; assembly: GCA_019113885.1. Lineage (GTDB taxonomy): Bacteria > Bacteroidota > Bacteroidia > Bacteroidales > Rikenellaceae > Alistipes > Alistipes intestinipullorum. Next base: position 6,521 of record DXGO01000017.1, read on the forward strand.
CAATACCTTTGGGCCGGGGATTTCCACGAAGGGCGCGCCGAAGTCCAAACTGCCCAAGGGATGGGCCTCATCGACCGTGAAGGCCGCTACATCATCCCGCCCGAATATGAAATCGTCGCCTATGTCCCGGCCGAAAGCATTTCGCGCGTACGACAGAACGGCCGCTGGGCGCTGTTCGACTACCTCGGGCGGAGAATCACGCCGTTCGTCGAGGACGGTGAACGCCTCGGCGTCTGGGAGGAGGCCTGAGGCCCTTTTACACAACGCCCGACAACCGACATTTTCCAAGCAAGCAAACCAAAACACACGAAAATACCATGGAAGAATCAGTAAAAGTCCTGATTATCGGCAGCGGCCCCGCCGGATACACCGCCGCCATCTATACCACACGCGCCAACCTCAACCCGGTGCTTTACGAAGGCATCGAGCCGGGCGGGCAATTGACGACCACCACCGCGGTGGAGAACTTCCCGAGCTATCCCGACGGAATCGACGGACCGGAGCTGATGGCTCGCATGCGCCAGCAGGCCGAGCGTCTCGGCGCCGACCTCCGCTCGGGAACCGTTACGAAGGTCGACCTCTCGGAGCGTCCGTTCCGCGTGGAGGTCGACGGCGAGAAGGTGATCCTCGCCGAGAGCCTCATCATCTCGACCGGCGCCACGGCCAAATACCTCGGGCTGCCCTCCGAGACGAAGTTCCGCGGGCAGGGCGTGAGCGCCTGCGCCACGTGCGACGGATTTTTCTACCGCAAGAAGGATGTGGCCGTCGTCGGAGGCGGCGACACGGCCTGTGAGGAGGCCACCTACCTGGCCTCGCTGTGCCGCAAGGTCTACATGATCGTCCGCAAACCCTTCCTGCGTGCTTCGAAGGCGATGCAGGAGCGGGTCTTCAACACGCCGAACATCGAGGTGCTCTTCGAGCACAACACCGTCGAGGTGATGGGCGACGATACGGGCGTGACGGGTGCCCTGTTGCAACGGACGGACGGCGTGGAGCGCACGATCGAGATCGCGGGCTTCTTCCTCGCCATCGGGCACCATCCCAACACGGAGCTCTTCGCCGGGCAGCTGGAACTCAACGAGGAGGGTTATATCAAGGTCGAGGGCAACACGTCGAAGACTTCGGTCGAGGGCGTCTTTGCCGCCGGCGACGTGAAGGACCCCAACTACCGCCAGGCCATCACGGCTGCCGGGTCGGGCTGCATCGCGGCGCTCGACTGCGAACGCTTCCTGCTGCGGTAAGCCCTCAAAAAATCCGATCCGATGAAACGCATCCCGATGTTTCTATGCGCCCTGTGCGCCTGTGCCGCAAGTTCCTGCGCCGTTGAGACCACATACATCGGCAAAGCTTACCCGGTGACCGAAACGCTGGAGCTCTACTTCAGTTGGGACGACGTTCCCGGCCCCTACGAGACAATGGGCCACATCACGGCCACCCCCACCCTCTTCTCCGACCTGGAGGATGCCCAGGCCTCCATCGAGAAGAAGGCCCGCGAGAAGGGTGCCGATGCCGTGGTCTTCGAGGGCATTGCCCACACGGTCTCCGAACCGACCTACACGACCACCGAGCATATCGAGCGGAACAACAACGGCAGCAGTACCCGTACGGCCACGACCAAACGGGATGTCGCCATCTCGACCCGGCTCGAAGCGACTTTCATCAAATTCAAGAAATAGACTTATGAGTTTTGCGGTGACCATCCTCGGCTGCGCCTCGGCCAAACCGACCCCCAACCGGCATCCATCGGCCCAGGCGGTGAACATCCACGAGCAATACTACCTCGTGGATGCGGGCGAGGGTGTGCAGCAGCAACTGATCCGCTACGGCATCAACCCGCTGAAAATCCGCGCGGTGTTCATCTCGCACCTCCATGGCGACCACCTTTTCGGGCTCTTCCCGCTAATCTCGACCCTCGGGCTCTACGGGCGCCGCACGCCGCTCGATGTCTACGCCCCGGCACCGTTCGGCGAGATGCTCGATGCCCACCTGCGCTATTTCGACACGGCGCTGCCCTACGAGGTGGTGTGGCACCGCGTGGCGACCACGAAACACGCCCTGCTCTTCGAAAACCGCACGGTGGAGGTATGGAGCGTTCCGCTGCGCCACCGGGTGCCGTGCGCCGGCTTCCTCTTCCGCGAAAAGGAGCCGCCGCTGAACGTCGACAAGTTCAAGATCACGAAATACGGCCTCTCGATCGCCCAGATCACGGCGGCCAAACGCGGCGAGGAGATCACCCTGGAGTCGGGCGAGGTGATCCCCAACGGGGAACTCACCTACCGCCCCTACCGGGCCCGGGCGTATGCCTACCTCTCGGACACGAACTTCTCGGCTCGTGCCGCAACCCTCTGCCAGGGGGTCGACCTGATGTACCACGAGGCGACCTATGCGGCCGCCGAGCAGCGCTCGGCCCGCGACCGGGGCCATTCGACCACGACCGACGCCGCGAAAGCCGCCCTGAAGGCCGGGGCTCGGCGGCTGGTGATCGGACACTACTCGTCGCGCTACAAGGACGAGGGGGTATTGGTCGACGAGGCCCGGGCGTTGTTCCCCGAGACGTGGCCGGCCACCGAAGGGGTCACCTATACCATTGAGAAAGAGCCATGACCAAAGCCGAAATACAACTCGTCCGCGCACTGGCCGACAAGCGCGGCCGCACGGAACACGGACTGTTTATCGCCGAAGGGGAGAAACTCATCGGCGAACTGCGCGCCTCGGCACTCCGCGTACGGCGGATTTATGCGCTGGAAGAGGTGTTCGAAGGCCCCGACGTCGAGACGGTCGCCCCGCGCGACATGGAGCGCATTTCGCAGTTGAAAACCCCGTCGAACTCGCTCGCGCTGGTCGAAATCCCCCGCTACCGGCTGAAGCCCGAGGAGCTGCGGGGACAGCTGACACTGGTCCTCGACGAGGTGCAGAACCCCGGAAACCTGGGGACGATCATCCGCCTGGCCGACTGGTTCGGCATCCGCGACATCGTCTGCTCGGAAGGGTCGGCCGACTGTTTCAACCCGAAGGTCGTGCAAGCCACAATGGGCGCCATCCTGCGCGTGAGGGTACACTACACGCCGCTCGTGCCGCTGCTTGCGGACGCCGTCGGGCACGGCATCCCCGTCTACGGCACCTTCCTCGAAGGGCGCAACATTTACGAGAGCAGCCTCTCGCCCACAGGCATCGTCGTCATGGGTAACGAGGGGCGCGGCGTGACCGATGCCGTGGCACGCTGCATCACCGAACGCCTCTTCATCCCGCCGTGGCCCGCCGACCGCCGCGGATCGGAGTCGCTGAACGTCGCGATGGCCACGGGAATCGTCTGTGCCGAATTCCGTCGGCAGGCGGCCGCTGCAAAGACGAAATAGCCCTCCCGAGGAGCGATTTTCGAATTTATCGACCCTCAGGCATTGCAGATTCTGAATATTTTATACCTTTGCAAGTTGTAACAGTCGCCCTAAGACACCGCCGTAATTTTTTCTCGCGGCAGGTGTGGCGACGAAAAAACTTTTTATGTCCGAACACAAACTCAGAATAGGCATCACACAGGGTGATACGAACGGCGTCGGCTGGGAGGTCATCCTCAAGGCGCTGGCCGATCCACGCATCACGGAACTCTTCACGCCGGTCATTTACGGATCGCCCAAGGCCGCGGCCTATTACAAGGATACCATCAGGGAAATCGACGCAATCACCTTCACCCCCGTAGCTTCGGCCGCCGAGGCCCGGCGCGGGAAACTCAACCTGGTCGCCTGCGGAGAGGTGGCCGAAATCACGCCCGGCATCCCGACTCCCGAAGCGGGACGTGCCGCCGTCGAGGCGTTGCGTGCCGCCGTCCGCGACCTGAAATCCGGGGAGATCGACGCCGTGGTCACCGGTCCGTTCGACAAGGGAAGCGTCCAGGCCGACGACTTCCGTTTCACGGGACACACCGAATTTTTCGGCGCGGAGTTCGACGGCGAACCGATGATGGTCATGTGCAGCGACGTGCTGCGCGTGGGACTGGTGACGATCCACCTCCCGGTGGCCGAAATCGCCCGCAACATCACCCGCGAACGCATCGTGTCGCGGCTAAGGACGCTGCGACGTTCGCTCATCGAGGATTTCGGCATCGTCGAGCCCCGCATCGCCGTCATGGCGCTCAACCCCCATGCCGGCGACGGAGGCCTGCTGGGCCACGAGGAGCAGGAGATCATCCGCCCGGCCATTGTCGAAGCCTTCGACGAGGGCATCCTCGCCTTCGGGCCTTTTGCCGCCGACGGGCTTTTCTCCGGGAACGGATACACGAAATACGACGGCATCCTGGCCATGTACCACGACCAGGGGCTGGCCCCCTTCAAGACGCTCTCACCCGACGGGGTAAACGTCACCATCGGGCTCGACGCCGTACGCACGTCGCCCGACCATGGCACGGCGTTCGACATCGCCGGAAAGGACCGCGCCGAGGCGCAGTCGATGCGCAACGCCATCTACATGGCCATCGACATCGTGGAGCATCGCCGTGCCTGGGCCGAATGGACGGCCGATCCGCTGCCGCATGCCGAGCGCGAGAAGTCGAACCGCGACGTCTCGATGAAAGACCTGCCGCAGACCGAAAAGGAAGAGTAGGAAACTGCTCGACAACAGAAGACAGAAGACAGAAGACAGAAGAAGAAAAAAGATACCGGCAACCCGGAGGCGTATTCCGTCTCGTAATTGTGGAAGCGCCGAAGGCCCCGCAAACTTAACTTTTAAAAACTTTATGATCAAAATCACTTTTCCCGACGGTTCCGTCCGCGAGTATGCCGAAGGGACGACAGCGTACCAGATCGCAGAGAGCATCAGCCCTCGTTTAGCTGCTGACTCCCTCGCGGCCTCGGTAAACGGCGCGACGACGGACATGATGCGCCCGATCGAAGAGGACGCTTCGATCAAATTCCTCAAATGGGACGACGACGAGGGCAAGCACGCCTTCTGGCATACGTCGTCGCACCTGCTGGCCGAAGCCCTCGAGGCACTCTACCCGGGCATCAAGTTCGGCATCGGCCCGGCCATCGAAAACGGTTTCTACTACGATGTCGATTCCCCGACGCCGATCACCGAGGCCGACCTGCAGACCATCGAAAACAAAATGGTGGAGCTGTCCCGCAACAAGGAGCCGCTCGTGCGCCGCGAGGTACCCAAGGCCGAGGCCCTGGAGACCTTCACCGCCAAGGGCGATCCCTACAAGGTCGAACTGATCTCCGACCTCGAGGACGGCACCATCTCGTTCTATACCAACGGGGCCTTCACGGACCTGTGCCGCGGCCCGCACATCCCCAACACGGGATACATCAAGGCCATCAAGCTGACCTCGGTGGCCGGCGCCTACTGGCGCGGCAACGAGAAGAACAAGATGCTCACACGTATCTACGGTATCTCGTTCCCCAAGAAGTCGATGCTCGACGAGTACCTCGTGATGATGGAGGAGGCCAAGAAGCGCGACCACCGCAAGCTGGGCAAGGAGCTCGAGTTGTTCACCTTCTCGCAACGCGTGGGCCAGGGCCTGCCGTTGTGGCTTCCGAAGGGCGCCGCACTGCGCGACCGCCTGGAGCAGTTCCTGCGCAACGTGCAGAAGGAGTACGGCTACCAGCAGGTCATCACCCCGCACATCGGCAACAAGGAGCTTTACGTCACCTCGGGCCACTACGCCAAGTACGGCAAGGACTCGTTCCAGCCGATCCACACCCCGATCGAGGGCGAGGAGTACCTGCTCAAACCGATGAACTGCCCGCACCACTGCGAAATCTACCGTTCGAAACCCCGTTCGTACAAGGAGCTGCCGGTACGTCTGGCCGAGTTCGGAACGGTCTATCGCTACGAGCAGTCGGGCGAGCTGCACGGACTGACCCGTGTGCGCGGGTTCACGCAGGACGACGCCCACCTCTTCGTGCGCCCCGACCAGCTGCTGGAGGAGTTCGAACGCGTGATCGACATCGTGCTCTACATCTTCAAGACGCTGAAGTTCGACAACTATACGGCCCAGATCTCGCTGCGCGACCCGAACAACCGCGAGAAGTACATCGGCTCGGACGAGAACTGGGAGAAGGCCGAATCGGCCATCATGCAGGCCGCCAAGGAGAAGGGCCTCACGACAGTCGTGGAGTACGGCGAAGCCGCCTTCTACGGCCCGAAACTTGACTTCATGGTCAAGGACGCCATCGGCCGCAAGTGGCAGCTGTGAACCATCCAGGTGGACTACAACCTCCCGGAGCGTTTCGACCTCACGTACAAGGGCGCCGATGACAAACTCCACCGCCCGAT
>DXGO01000018.1 GCA_019113885.1 Candidatus Alistipes intestinipullorum
AGAACTGCGTGCGGAAGTAGTCGACGCTGATCGTCGCGTCGCCCGGCTCCACGAGCCCGAAGGTCTGCGTGAGGCTTCCGCCGAAGGTGAGGGCCTTCTCCATGCGGTCCACATCGCGGAAATCCGCATCGACGGGCAGCCCGCCGTCACCGAATGTCACCGGACGGATCGCACGGCCCGTAGCCAGCACGCCGATGTTGTCCGTGATGAGGTTCGTCATGCGGTATCCCAGCCCGGCCGAGGCGCGGAAGGTGGTCGAGGGGGTGATGTTCCATTTCAGATGGCCGCGGGGCGTGACGAAGAAGCGGTCGCACCAGTCGTTGTAGTCGCCGCGGATGCCCGCCACGATCGAAAACTTCTCCTTGACGGCATAGGTGTACTCGGCATAGGCGCCGGCTTCACGCTCGTTGCGGTCGAGGTCGAAATCGCCCTCCTGTAAATCCGCGATCCAGGGCGTGCGGTTCAGCAGCCCCTCCTGGTAATAGTCCAGATGGGCCTGCACGCCGAAGATCAGCGACGACCGGTAGGTGAAGTAATGGTTGTACATCAGATTCAGCGCCACGGAGTTCTGGCTTCCGTCGTAATCGTTCAGTCCGAAGTAGGCATCCTCGCTGAAATGGTCGTAATCGGCCACGAAGGCGAGGTTCGAACGCATCTCGTCCTGCTCGTCGGCGTCGTAGACGGCCGGTCCCACGGGCATGCCGACCTTGAAGTAGGCGTTGGCGTTGCGGTTGCGGATGTGCGACCCGTAGAGGGGCATTTTCTCATCGGTCTGCGTCCAGTCCCAGTCGCGCTCCATCGCCTCGCGCATGGCCGCGGTATTCTTGTAGTCGAGCATACCGCCGAGGCGGTTCTCCTGCACGAACTTCCAGCCCCAGCGGATCTGCGTGCCGTTGTCGGCGGCATAGAGCCACTTGTTCGCCACGTTGATCTGGTCCGAGAGCGGCAGGTCGCGGAACCCGTCGTCGTTGTGGTCCATCTTACGCACGTCGGTGTCCATCGAACCGTGGAGCAGGATGACACTCGAGAGCTTCTTGTCGCGCGAGACGGGGAAAGCCGAGGAGATGTTGACCTCGGGACGCAGCTCGTCATCGAGGTAGAGGTTCAGGAAGAAGCGCTCGTCGTCGGTCGGCTTACGGTGCTCGAGGTTGATCTGGCCCGTGATGGCTTCATGCCCGGCCGTCACCGACGCCACGCCCTTCGAGACCTGGATCGAGTTGAGCCACATGCCGGGCGTGTAGCTCAGTCCGTAGGGGGAGCTGAGGCCCCGCATGATCGGGCGGTTCTCGTCGAGGATCTGCGTATAGGTGCCGGCCAGTCCGAGCATCTTGATCTGACGCGCCCCCGAGATGGCATCGCTGTACCCGACGGTCACCGACGCGGAGTTCTCGAACGACTCGGCCAGGTTGCAGCAGGCCATCTTGCAGAGGCCCGCGAAGGAGATCATCTCTCCCTTGACAATGCCGTCGCGTTTGACAAAGTTGCCGCTGAGGTTGCCCTCGACGACCACATCCTCCAACGCCACGCCCTCGGCACTGAGGGCGAATTCGGCCCGGTCGGCTCCGCTCTCCACGCGGATCGTGTCGTTGACATAACCCAGGTAGGAGGCTACGAGGCGGTCGTAGCCCTTGACGCGGTGCAGGAGGAAGGCGCCTTCGGCATCGGTACTGGCGCCGACGGTCGTGCCGGCCCAGTAGACCGAGGCCCCGACAAGCGGCTGGTTGTCGGCATCGCGCACCACGCCGCGAAGGTCTTGTGCACGAAGCGCTCCGCACCCCACGAGTACGGAGAATAACAAAATGATTTTCTGAGATTTCATAATGATTCCATCAATGGTTTAAAACAGAGTTGCGGGCCAACGCACACGGCATCAGCCACGAACGGGTTCTAAACCAGGACGGGAGGAGCCCGCAGTCCGCAGGTTGTCCGCACCCCTTCGAGCGGGACAGGATCGGGACGCGGCGCAGCGGCACGCCGCAGAGCGGGAATGTGCGCCGGGCACGGGCACTCGGCCGCCATCGAGGGCGGAAGTTCCGAGACTGCGCATTTCACGTATTTCTCGCTGTCGTCAGGGTTTGACGACGTATAGAGTTCGATTTCAGTGGAGTGCGGGAGATTGCAGCAGTGGGCACGGAACTCGCCGTCGGCCGGCTGCGTATGGTCGGGAAGTTGGCAGTGGGAACAGCAAAGGTGCTGTTCGGCACGCGCCTTCATCGCCACGCATTTGCATGTCACGGAGAGTACGGCGGTACCCGCCGTAGCGAAAAGGTAGGCTGTGAGCAGCAGCAGCGATATGAACTTTCTGGCCTTCATCTCAGCGTAGAGCCGGCCGGCATCGGAATCGCGTGCCTCAACGGCACGACATTCACAGACAGCGGCTCCGGACTTGTCGGGAGCAAATATAGGAAAAATTCTCCAAACCGCCTAATTTTTCCTACCTTTGCCCATATGGAAGCCACTCGGGAGAAGATTTACGACATCCTCCGCCGTTATTGGGGATTCGGCGAATTCCGCCCCGCACAGGAGCAGATCATCCGCTCGGTGCTCGACGGGCGCGACACGCTGGCCCTGATGCCCACCGGCGGGGGCAAGTCGCTCACCTATCAGATTCCGGGGCTCGTGCGCGAGGGCGTCTGCCTGGTCGTTACGCCCCTGATCGCCCTGATGAAGGACCAGGTCGACCGGCTCCGCGCCCGCGGCATCCGTGCCGCGGCCATCCACTCGGGGCTCTCGCCGCGACAGATCGACATCGCCCTCGACAACTGCGTCTACGGTGACGTGAAGTTCCTCTATGTCGCCCCTGAAAGGCTTGCCACGGAGGTCTTCCGCATGCGTGTCGCCCGGATGAGGGTCTCGTTGCTGGCCGTCGACGAAGCCCACTGCATCTCACAGTGGGGCTACGACTTCCGCCCCTCGTACCTGCGCATCGCCGAGCTCCGCGAACGCTTCCCGGAGGTCCCGGTGCTGGCGCTCACCGCCTCGGCAACCCCGAAGGTGGCCGAAGATATCATGTACCACCTCCGCTTCGCCGAGCCGCACATCATCCGCAGCAGTTTCGCACGCCCCAACCTCTCGTACAGCGTCCGCCACACGGACGACAAGAACGGCCAACTGCTGCGGCTGGTCCGCAACGTCGCCGGCCCGGGCATCGTCTACATGCGTACGCGCGAGGGCACCGAACAGATCGCCGAGATGTTGCGCCAGGAGGGCTTCACGGCGGCCGCCTACCACGGCGGGCTGGGCCATGCCGAACGGTCGCTGCGGCAGGAGGAGTGGATTGCCGGAAAGTGCCGCGTAATGGTGGCCACCAACGCCTTCGGCATGGGAATCGACAAGGCCGACGTACGCTTCGTCGTCCACTACGCGCCCTGCGACTCGCTCGAAAGCTACTACCAGGAGGCCGGGCGCGCCGGACGCGACGGGCAACGCGCCTATGCCCTGCTGCTGGTGGCTTCGGACGACAGCGACCGCATCCGCCGCCGCTTCGACCAGGAGTTTCCGCCGCTCGAAAAGGTCAAGGATATCTACGAGGCGGTCTGCTCTTACCTCCAGGTAGGCATCGGCGACGGCGGAGGGGCCTCGTTCGCCTTCAACATCCACGACTTCTGCGCCCGGGCAAAACTCTACTCCGGGACGGTGCAAAGCGCGCTGAAGCTGCTGCAACAGAACGGCTACCTCACGCTTACCGACGCGCAGGACCACCCGGCACGGGTAATGTTCTGCGTCAGCCGCGACGACCTCTACCGCCTGCGGCTCAGGCGCGACGAACTCGACCCGTTCATCCGCACGCTGCTGCGCCTCTACAACGGCATCTTCTCCGACTTCCGCCCCATCGATGAGGGCGAACTGGCCACCTGGAGCGGCTACACCGTCGACCGGGTGCGGGAACTGCTCAAACGGCTGTGGCAACTGCGCGTAATCCGCTATATCCCGTCAAGCCGTTCGCCAATCCTCTACTTCGACGAGGAGCGCCTGCCGCGTGCCGACCTCTACATCGCCCCCGAAACCTATAGCCGGCGACAAGAGCTCATGCACGAGCGTTTCGAGCGTATGATCGGCTACGCCACGAACGACACGGAGTGCCGCAGCGTCCTGCTGCAACGCTACTTCGGCGAGGAGCATCCCGTGCCGTGCGGCATATGCGACCTCTGCCTGGCCCGGAAGCGGGCGGCCAGGAGCGCCGGAGCGCAAGGGCGGGCCACCAATTCCGAAACGGACGACGCCCTACGGGAGAAGGTTCTCCGACGCCTCGACACCGGGCCGGTCGACCCGCGCGAACTGGCTCTCGAAACCGCCGCAGCTCCCGAACGCCTGGCAACGCTCATGCGGGAATTGCTCGACCACGGCACACTCCGCACCCTGAGCGACGGACGTATCGAACGCACGGAATAATCGCCCGAGAGCGTAAAATAGTCGTTCGGGCGGCACGTATTCTGAAACATTTTGCGTAATTTTGCGGGAACAACTCCCCCGGATGACGACGACGAACCCTTTCATAGACAAAATCAGCAACGAGCAGACTGCCCTGCTCCCGGCCATCGAATTCGGGGGCGAAATCCGCATCATCGACAACGAGCGCGACATCGCCGCTGCCTGCAAACGCCTCGCCGAGGAACCGGTCATCGGATTCGACACCGAAACACGGCCCTCATTCCGTCCGGGCGTGACGTTCCGCGTCTCGCTGCTCCAGCTCTCGGCACCGGACATCTGCTACCTCTTCCGGCTGAACAAGATACCGCTTTCGAAGCCCATCCTGCAGCTGTTCGAGGACAAACGGATATTGAAGATCGGCGCCGATGTCGCCGGGGACCTGCGGTCTCTGCGTCAGATCCGCCACTTCCGCGACGAGGGGTTCGTCGACCTGCAGGTCATCGCCCCGCAGTGGGGTATCGAGGAGAAGAGCCTCCGCAAACTCTCGGCCATCGTCCTCGGGCTGCGCGTCTCGAAAGCCCAGCGGCTCAGCAACTGGGAGGCCGCGACGCTGACCGACAAGCAACGCCTCTACGCCGCCACCGACGCCTGGGCCTGCATCCGCATCTACGACAAACTGCTGCATACGCCGAAAAAAAAGAACCGCCCATGATACCGCAAATCATTCTGCGCAAAGGCAAGGAGGAGTCGCTCCTGCGCCGCCATCCGTGGGTCTTCTCCGGGGCCATCGACCATATCAAGGCCGAGGAGGAGTCCGATTTTGCCGAAGGAGCCCTGGTCGAGGTCTACACCCGGCAGGGAGAGTTTATCGCCCAGGGACACTACCAGGGCGGCTCGATCGCCGTGCGGGTACTCTCGTTCGAGCACGAGCCCATCGACCAGGCGTGGTGGAACCGCCGCATCGCCGTGGCCCACGATGTGCGCCGCACGCTCGGGCTTACGGAGAATCCCGCGACTACCTGCTACCGTCTCGTGCACGGCGAGGGAGACTCGCTCCCGGGCCTCGTGGTCGACATCTACGGCACGACCGCCGTCGTACAGTGCCATTCGGTAGGCATGTACCGCGCACGGATGGAGATTGCCGAGGCGCTCCGCACGGTCTACGGCGAGCGGCTCACGGCCATCTACGACAAGTCGTCGCAGACGCTCCCCTACAAGGCCTATGTCGGGGCGGTTGACGGCTACCTTTGGGGCCACGCCGCCAGCGCCTCGCAGGAGGTGCTCGAAAACGGCCAGCGCTTCCTGGTCAACTGGGAGGAGGGGCAAAAGACGGGATTCTTCCTCGACCAACGCGAGAACCGAGAACTGGTAAAACGCTATGCCAAAGGGCGTACGGTGCTCAATACCTTCTGCTACACGGGCGGGTTCTCGGTCTATGCCCTCTCGGGCGGGGCGCGGGAGGTCTGCTCGGTCGATTCGTCGGAGCGCGCCGTGGCACTGGCCACGGAGAACATGCGGCTCAATTTCGGCAACGACGCGCCCCATACGGAGGTGGTGGCCGACGCCGTGGAGTACCTCAAGGAGATCGGCGACCGCTACGACCTGATCATCCTCGACCCGCCGGCCTTCGCCAAACACCACAAGGTGCTCGGAAATGCCATGCAGGGATACAAGCGGCTCAATGCCCGAGCGCTGTCGCAAATCCGTCCCGGCGGCATCCTTTTCACCTTCTCCTGCTCGCAGGCCGTGTCGAAGGAGCTCTTCCGTACGACGGTATTCTCGGCCGCGGCGATCGCCGGGCGCAAGGTCCGCATCCTGCACCAGCTCTCGCAACCCGCCGACCACCCGATCAACATCTACCACCCCGAGGGCGAATACCTCAAGGGGCTGGTGCTTTACGTCGAATAACCTGAAATCCCTAAAACCATGAAACGACTGCTTGCCACCCTGCTTGTACTGACGGCCGCCGCAACGGCCGCCGCACAAAGCCGGATCGAAACCTTCACGTTGCACAGCGGAATCCTCGATGCCGACAAGACCTGCACGGTCTACCTGCCCGAAGGATACGACCGCTCCGAAGAGTCCTACCCCGTACTCTACCTACTGCACGGAGCCTCGGGATGCCACACCGACTGGACCGTCAAGGGCAACATGCGCCAGATCGCCGATGAAGCCATCGCATCGGGCGCTGCACGGAAGATGATTATCGTCATGCCCGACGCCTCGGGCGAAGGCCCGAACTACACGGGACGCCACATGGGCTATTTCGACGTCCCCGGCTGGGAATACGAGCGCTTTTTCTTCGAGGAGTTCCTGCCCGCGGTGGAAGGCCGCTACCGCATCGTCGCGGACAAGCAGCACCGCGCCATCTCGGGACTCTCGATGGGCGGCGGCGGCACGGCTGTCTATGCCCTCCACCACCCCGAACTCTTCGGGTCGGCCTGCCCGATGAGCGGACTGCTCGACGTATTCCCCGGACCGCGCGACTACGAAGACGCCTTCCAGAAGTCGGTCGTCGACAACTCGCCCGTAGCCCTGCTCCGCGCCATGGGCGACGAAGAGCTCGCCAGGGTACGCTCGGTCCGCTGGTGGGTCGACTGCGGCGACGACGACTTCCTCTGGCGTTGCAACATCGAATTCTACTCCCTGATGCGCGAACACGACATTCCGCTGCAATATCGCATGCGCGACGGCGGACACACGTGGCGCTACTGGCAGACGGTGCTGCCCGACGTGCTGACGTTCATAACGAACGGTTTCGGCCGGTAGCCACACCACACAGGCACGAAAAAACACCTTCCGCACAATGCGGAAGGTGTTTTTTCATTCGGTCCGTCGACGCGATTACTTGCGCCGGGCGCGCTGCTGGGCCTCCTGCTGGCGCAGAAGCTCCTCGTAGCGCTGCTGGAACTTCGATTTCCGGCCCTTGGATTTCTTCGCCGCATTGGCCTGCATGATGGCGTGAATCTTGTCGTCATCGACCAACTTGCGGATCACGAGCGTCTGCCCCACGGTGAAGAGCGTCGAAAGCAGATAGTAATAGCACAAGCCGCTCGCATAGTCGTTGAACCAGAAAAGCATCATCAATGGCATCAGATAGACCATCATGAACTTCATGCCGGGCATCTGCGTCTGCGTCGAGGCAGTCTGCTGGTAGCTGAACCACGAGTAGGCGAACAGCGACACGGACATCAACAGGGCGAACAACGAGACATGGTCCCCATAGAAGGGGATCGAGAAAGGCAAGTTCAGCACGCTGTCGTACGACGAGAGGTCATCGGCCCACAGGAACGGCTCACCGCGCAACTCGATCGACGCCGGGAAGAAACGGAACATCGCATAGAGGATCGGCAACTGGATCAGCATCGGGATACATCCTCCCATGGGGTTGATGCCCGCCTTGCGGTAGAGTTCCATGGTGGCCTGCTGGCGCTTCATGGCGTCCTCCTGCTTGGGGTACTTCTTGTTCAGCTCGTCGACCTGCGGCTTGATCAGACGCATCTTGGCCATCGAGACGTAGCTCTTGTACGTAAGGGGCGAAATCACCAACTTGACCAGGATCACCAGGATCAGAATGATGATACCGAAGTTGGAGATGTAGTTGCGCAGGAAGTCGAAGACCGGGATCACGCACCAGCGGTTGACCCATCCGAAAATTCCCCACCCCAGCGGCACGAGGCGCTCGAGATGGATCTTCTCACCCTCGGGGAACTCGACCTTGCGCAGCGTCGAGTACTTGTTGGGGCCGAAGTAGAAGGCAAAGTCGTACGCCTCGGTCTGCGGCGTGTAGGGTACGCCCATCCGTGCTGAGAACGACTTGAGCAACTCCGACTCGGGGGCCGCCGTATCGAACGACATGTTGGCATAAGAGAGGTTCTCCGGAGCGATGAAGACCGACGAGAAGTACTGCTGCTTGAAAGCTACCCAGTTGACCTGCGTCGAAATCTCCTTCGACTTCGACTCCTCGCTCATGCCCAACTCCTCGATCGAGCTCTCGCCCGGGAAACGGTAGGCCAGCGTGGTATACATGTTCTCGTTCTTGAAGCCCCGCTCGTTCTGGTACGAGGTATTCGACCAGTCGATCTGTATCTGCGTCTGGTTGGCCATCTCGGAGGCCATGCCGTTGAGCCGCACGTCGAAATCGACCAGATAATCGCGCTCCGGAGCCTCCGTATTATAAATAAGGTAGCTGTACTCCAGCGACGCGCTCTCCGATACCGGCAGGCGCATCGTCACACGTTGTGCGCCGTCGGCCGTCGTCTCGACAGGAGCCGCCTCGAAGACATAGTCCATCGTATTGACGGGGACGTTCCGCAGGCCGTTCTTCACATAGAACGACAGGCCGAAGCGGGCCGTCGAGGAGTCCATCAGTGCGACCGGCTGATTGCGCTCCCCGCGAGGGCCGTATTTGGTGTAGTCCTTCAGTGTCACGTCGACGATCTGGCCGCCAAGGGTCGAGAAGGTTACCTTCATCACGTCGTTCTCGACCGTAAAGGACTCGGGATCAGCCTCCCGGGCGGCTGTCAGCGTCTCGCCCAGGGTTTCGACCTGCCGTTCACGCGCCGCGGCAGCCAGCGCGGCCACCGCCGTGGAGTCCTGCGCCGTCCCGTCGAACGACAACGAATCGGCAACGGGTTGCGCGGCACGCTCGACAGCCGCCAATGAATCCTGATAGGCTTGCCAGATAGCTTTCTGTTCCTGCAGTTTTTTCTGTTCCCGGGCATTGAAGAAGGCGAATCCCAAAAAGAGAAGCGCCACGACGGCAATGCCGATAATTGATTTTTTATCCATTCAGCGAGTGATTCCTAATTCAGCGTTAATTGTTTTTTGCGGCGTCGCGGTCCAGGGCTGCCTTCACAAAGGCAACGAACAGCGGCGACGGGCTCAGCATGGTACTCTTGTACTCGGGGTGGTACTGCGTCCCGACAAACCAGGGATGGTTCTCGATCTCGATCACCTCGACCAGACCCGTATCGGGATTGACCCCCACGGCCTTCATACCGGCGGCCTCGAACTGCTCGAGGTAGTCGTTGTTGAACTCGTAGCGGTGGCGGTGGCGTTCCGAGATGTTGAGCTTTCCGTAGGCCGCGGCGACCTTTGAGCCCTTGCGCAGCGTACACGGATAGGCACCCAGACGCATCGTGCCGCCCTTGGCCGTCACACCCTTCTGCTCCTCCATGAGGTCGATCACCGGATGGGCCGTCGGCTCCATCTCGCTCGAGTTGGCGTCGGCGATACCCAGCACGTTGCGGGCGAACTCGATCACGGCGCACTGCATGCCGAGGCAGATGCCCAGGAACGGGATATTGTGCTCCCGGGCGTAGCGCACGGCCTCGATCTTACCCTCGATGCCGCGGTTTCCGAAGCCCGGGGCGACCAGGATACCGGTCATCTTGCCCAACTGCGCGTCGACGTTCTCCGCCGTGATCTTCTCCGAGTTCACATAGCGCAGCTTCACCTTGCAGTCGTTCACCGCACCGGCGTGGATAAACGACTCGCAGATCGACTTGTAGGCGTCGGGCAGTTCGGTATACTTGCCCACCAGGGCGATTTCGATCTTCTTCGACGGATGCTTGATGCGGTCGACCAACGCGATCCAGGCCGCCATGTCGGGCTCCTTGTCGGCCGGGAGGTCCAGTTTGTCGAGCACCACCTCGTCGAGGTGCTGCTCGTGCATCTTCATCGGCACCTCGTAGATCGTCGGCACGTCGATCGACTCCATCACGGCGTTGGCATCGACGTTGCAGAACTGCGCCACCTTGCGCCGCAGGTTCATCGACAGCGGATGCTCCGTACGCAGCACGAGGATGTCGGGCTGCAGTCCGTTTTCAAGCAGCGCCTTGACCGAATGCTGCGTGGGCTTGGTCTTCAGCTCCCCCGACGCGGCCAGGTAGGGAATCAGCGTCAGATGCACCAGAGCCGTATTCTTGTAGCCGAGCGAATAGCGCAGCTGGCGCACCGACTCGATGAACGGCAGCGACTCGATGTCGCCCACCGTACCGCCGATCTCGGTGATGATCACGTCGTACTGCTTGGTCTGACCCAGCAGCTGGATGCGGCGCTTGATCTCGTCTGTGATGTGGGGAATGACCTGCACGGTCTTGCCCAGATACTCGCCCTTGCGCTCCTTCTCGATCACGCTCTTGTAGATCTTGCCCGTCGTGACGTTGTTGGCCTTCGACGTGGGATGGTTCGTGAAGCGCTCGTAGTGGCCCAGGTCGAGGTCCGTCTCGGCGCCGTCCTCCGTGACATAGCACTCCCCGTGCTCATAGGGATTGAGCGTTCCGGGATCGACGTTGATGTAGGGGTCCAGCTTCTGGATGGTCACCGAGTAGCCGCGCGCCTGCAACAACCGGGCGATCGAGGCCGAAATGATACCCTTGCCGAGCGACGAGGCAACACCGCCCGTGACGAATATGTACTTGGGTTTCGTAAGTTTCATCTCCGTTTTCTGAATTATTTGTTTTCCGATTGATTCTCTTCCTGTTCCTGACGGTCGATCAAACGCACCTTCTCGATCGTCGCGGCCATTTCCTCACGGGCGCGTTCGATTTTGCCCCGCACGTCGGCGATAAGCGCCTCGGCGTTCTTCGACTTGGCGAAGAAGCCGATGTTGTTCTCCAGCAGGGCAATCTCCTGCTCGAGCTGCCGCACCTTGTTGTAAAACCGTTCACGCTCCGAACGGAGACGGCGGTCCCCCGCACCCTTCATCGTCGAGAGCTTCTCGCGGAAACGCCCCATCGAACGGTCGCGCTCCGTACCGCGCAACGTGGCGAAGAGTTCGTCAACGGCCGCCTTGTAACGTTTCTGGATGGCATCCTTCTGCTTGATGGGCACGAAGCCGATCTCCCCCCAGCGGCGCTGGAACTCGCGGATCACCTCGTAACCACCGCTCTTCACATCGGCTGCGGCCATCTCGTCGAGCAGCGCGAGTTTCTTCCGCAGGTTCTCCTCGTGTTCGCCGTCGACCGAAGCGAAATGGGCGGCCTTACGCTCGAAGAAGGTGTCGCAGGCGGCACGGAACCGCTTCCACACGGCATCCGAATGGCGGCGCGACACGGCACCGATCTGTTTCCAGCGGGCCTGCAGGGCGATCAGTTCGTCGGTGGTCTTCTTCCACTCCTCGCTGTTCATCAGCGACTCGGCGGCCTCGCAGATCTCGACCTTCAGCTGGTAGTTATGCTCCATCTCGGCCTTCAGCCCGGCATAGAACTGGCGCTTGGCCTCGAAGAAACGGTCGCAGGCCGTGCGGAACCGCTCGTAGATGCGGTTATTATCCTTCTTGGGAGCAAAGCCGATGGTTTTCCACGTCTTCTGGATTTCGAGCAGGCGGTCGCTCGCGCGGTTCCACTCCTTGCGTGTGGTCAGCGGCTGCGAAGCCAGCTCTTCGGTCTCCGCACAAAGTTCGCTCTTGAGCTCCAGGTTGCGCACCTGCTCGGCCTTCAACGCCTCGAAATGCTCCTGGTGCTGCTTGTTGATGCGGCTCGAAGCGGCCTTGAAACGCTCCCAGAGAGCCTCCTTGTATTCGTTGGCCACGGGACCCGTCTCACGCCACTCGTCGTGGAGCTTCTGCAGCTTGTGGAACGCCTCCACCACCGAGGGCTCCATAACCAGCGCCTCGGCCTGCTCGCAGAGCGCGACCTTCTGTTCGTAGTTCTTCTTCAGGTCGAGATCGCGCAACTCCTTGTTGATCTTGATGAAGTTGTAGAAGTTCTCAACGTGGAGGTTATAGGTCTCCCACAAATCCTTGACGTACTGCTGCGGCACGATGCCGGTCTCCTTCCAGCGCTGCTGGAGTTCGCGGAATTTCGTGAAGGTATGGTTGAGCGTCTCGTCCGAATTGACCAGCTCCTTCAACTCCTCGATAATCCCCTGCTTGATCTTGAGGTTGGCCTCCTTTTCGGCCTCGAGGTTGGCGATGAACTCGTCTCGGCGACGGCGGTACTCCTTGAACTGCTCCTTGAACTGAACCTCGGCGCCATCCACCGGGGGCATGAAATCCTCTTCGGCACCACCCTCGGCGATGAAGTTCCGGCGGGCGGCCTCGACCTCGGCACGACGGATGCGGTAGAAGGCGATCTTCAACGCCTCGACATCGCGGCGCAGCGACTGTACGGGCTGCTCCTCGAGCATCCGGGCGAACAGGGCGATCAACTCCTCCTTGCCCTTGCCGGCAAATTTGTCCTCGGCATTCTCCGGAGCCGCTTCGGCAAGCTGCTCGGCCACCTCCTCCTCGGCGGTCTCACCCTCGATCTCCAAACCGGCATCCCGAGCCGCGAGCGCAGCCTCTTCATCGGCAAAATCAACCTCGACATCGGCCGGAGCCGCATCTTCGTCCTCTACGGCAACCGACTCGACCACAGGCTGTATACGGGCACGCTTGGCCCGCGGAGCCGGCTCTGCCTCCCCGGCGGTCCCGGGAGCGGTTTCCGCCGCATCGGTTTCGGCGGAAGTCTCCGCAACGACAGAAGCGTCGGAACACTCCTGCTCCATCTTCCCGGATACAGGCGTTTCGGTGCTCTCCGCCTCGGCGGACAGTTCGGGTTCGGAAATTTCGGCAGTCTCGACAGGATTTGCCTGTGCATCCTCAGCCATCGGGCTGACTTGCTCCTCGGGAGCAGGAAGTGTAGGTTTTTCAGTAGCCATCGCAGTTCGCATTTTTAACCCCGCCAATGCGGGAGTACATAAATCTCGCAAATATAACCATTTTATGCGGAACCAGGAAAAGTTTTCGCCAAAACATACAACCGAATCGGCATTCCGATCATCTGCAGCGTCCGATTTCCGGTACCGGAAGGCACCTCCCGCCGGCGCAACGCCCCCTCCGCAGGAAACAGGCTACCGAAACCGACAGCGCGAATTGGTTTATTCGCGGGAAATTCGTATATTCGCAGATGTTATGCGCCTTCCACGGCCGGAAACACCCTCCGGAAACGCGAAGGAGAAATCCGAAACCGACACCATGAGCCACCGTATTCTACTGGTCGACGACGAGGTGGACATCCTCGAATTCGTCCGTTACAACCTCGTCCGCGAGGGTTACGAAGTCTTTACGGCCCAAAACGGGGCCGAAGCGCTGAAGGTGGCCCTCGAGTGCCGTCCCCACCTGATTCTGCTCGACATGATGATGCCGGTGATGGACGGGGCGCAGACCTGCCGCGCCATCCGCGAAAACCCGCAACTCAAGGATACGATGGTCGTCTTCCTCTCGGCGCTGGGCGAGGAGGAGCAACAGCTCGCGGGGTTCGGC
>DXGO01000019.1 GCA_019113885.1 Candidatus Alistipes intestinipullorum
TCCGATGGTATTCGCCATCAACAAAATCGATAAACCGGCAGCCAATCCCGACCACATCAAGGAGCAGCTCTCGCAGATGAACTACCTCGTGGAGTCGTGGGGCGGGAAATACCAGGACCAGGAGATTTCGGCCAAAAAGGGACTGAACCTCGACAAGCTGCTTGAGAAGGTACTGCTCGAAGCCGAGATGCTCGACCTGAAGGCCAACCCCAACAAGAAGGCCGTCGGCACGGTGATCGAGTCGACGCTCGACAAGGGCCGCGGATACGTCTCGACGGTGCTCGTACAGAGCGGTACGCTCCACATCGGCGACGTCGTGCTGTCGGGAACCTACACGGGCCGCGTGAAGGCAATGTTCAACGAAAACGGCAAGAAGGTGACCGAGGCAGGTCCCTCGACGCCCGTGCAGGTGCTGGGTCTGAACGGCGCCCCGCAGGCCGGCGATACGTTCAACGTGATGGACGACGACCGCTCGGCGCGTGAGATCGCCAACAAGCGCGAACAGCTGCAGCGCATGCAGGGTATCATGACCCAGAAGCACGTGACGCTCGACGAGATCGGACGCCGCATCGCCATCGGCTCGTTCAAGGAGCTGAACATCATCGTCAAGGGTGACGTCGACGGTTCGGTCGAGGCCATGTCCGGGTCGCTCATCAAACTCTCGAAGGAGTCCGTGCAGGTCAACGTTATCCACGCAGCCGTGGGACAAATCTCCGAATCGGACGTTCTGCTGGCTGCCGCCTCGAACGCCATCATCGTGGGCTTCCAGGTGCGCCCGTCTGCCTCGGCGCGCAAGCTGGCCGAGAAGGAGGAGATCGAAATCCGCCTCTACTCGATCATCTACGATGCGATCAACGACATCAAGGATGCCATCGAGGGCATGCTGGAGCCGGTGATGAAGGAGGAGATCGTCGCATCGGTCGAGGTCCTCGAGATCTTCAAGATTTCGAAGGTCGGGACCGTTGCCGGATGCGTCGTCCGCGAGGGCAAGTTGCAGCGCAACACCCCGATCCGCGTCATCCGCGACGGTATCGTGATCTACACCGGCAAGCTCGGGTCGCTCAAACGCTTCAAGGACGACGTCAAGGAGGTCACCGTGGGACAGGACTGCGGCCTGAACATCGAATCGTTCAACGACATCCGTATCGGCGACATCGTCGAGGGATACGAGCAGGTGGAAGTAAAACGCAAGTAACCATACAAAATAACCAAACTTAACAGCACACGTAATGTACACACCCATTCATTTCACTACTCCCGAGGAGGCCGTCAAGGTCATCAAATCGGGCGATCACGTGCACCTGAGCTCCGTGGCCTCGGCACCGCAGTGCCTGATCCAGGCCATGTGCAAGCGGGGCGAAGCCGGCGAACTCAAGGATGTACACATCCATCACCTGCACACCGAAGGTCCGGCGCCCTATGCCGACCCGAAGTTCCAGGGCGTCTTCCAGCTCGACTCGTTCTTCGTCGGCGCAAACGTCCGCAAGGTAACGCAGACCGGTGATGCCGACTACATTCCCGTCTTCCTGAGCGAGACGCAGAAGCTTTACCGCTGCGGGGCCGTACCGTGCAACGTGGCGATGATCCAGGTCTGCCCGCCCGACAAACACGGGTATGTATCGCTGGGAACCTCCGTGGATGCCACGCTGGCCGCCGTGGAGTGCGCCGACCATGTGATCGCCGTAGTCAACAAGCACGTCCCCCGCGCCTTCGGACAGGCTATGATCCCGATGTCGAAGATCGACACGTTCGTCGAGGATGACACACCGCTGATCGAGGCCAAGTTCTTGGAGCCCAACGAGGTCGAAAAGGCCATCGGACGCCACTGCGCCGCGCTGATCGAGGATGGAGCCACACTGCAGATGGGTATCGGCGCCATTCCGAACGCCGTGCTGAGCCAGTTGGGAGGCCACAAGAACTTGGGTGTGCACACCGAGATGTTTGCCGACGGCGTGCTGCCGCTGGTCGAGAAGGGTGTCATCAACGGCGAGGCCAAGAAGACCGACCCGGGCAAGATGGTTTCGACCTTCCTGATGGGCTCGCAAGCCGTCTACGACTTTATCGACGACAACCCGGGCGTGCTGATGATGGACGTGGGCTACACGAACGACCCCTATATCATCTCGCAGAACGACAACTTCGTAGCTATCAACTCGGCCCTGCAGATCGACCTCACCGGCCAGGTGTGCGCCGACTCGCTCGGCACGAAATTCTGGTCGGGCGCCGGCGGACAGATCGACTTCGTATACGGGTCGTCGCTCTCGAAGGGCGGTAAGGCCATTATCGCCATGCCGGCCATCACGAACAAGGGCGTTTCGAAGATTTGCCCGACGCTGCTTGACGGTGCCGGAGTCGTTACGACGCGTTTCCACGTGCACTGGGTCGTAACGGAGTATGGGGCCGTAGACCTCTATGGAAAGTCGATGCAGGAGCGTGCTCGCCTCCTGATCTCGATTGCGCACCCGTCGGCTCAGGAGGAGCTGGACCGCGCAGCCTTCGAGCGCTGGGGTTCGCACCACCACTACATCAAGAGCTACATGGGCAAATAAACGCCTGGAAAGCTCAATAAACTAAAAAGCCCCCATGGTTTCCATGGGGGCTTTTTAGTGCCTTCTATTCGTGGACACAACCAATCGACCAAAAACGGCCATTTCTGTCGGCTTAATGCGACTATTTATAGGACCCGCCTCAAGTATCTCTCAAGACCTCTGACAGCATAGAACGCCATCCGACCCTTCCAACAGCTCCATTGCCACTAAGGGGGGCTTTCTTATAGGTCCCGCCTTAAGAAGGCGGTTATAGGTTGCGACAGGTGACGTCATACCATTGGTTGCAAATTGCGCGCCCCGCCCCAAACGGTTACATAACCATAGCAGCAGAAAACTGCAACCGATACTCCCATCGCTCCGGCTGCCGCGCCTTAGGAAGGCGGTTTTAGGGTGCGACAGGTGACGTCGTACCATTGGCTGCGGATTAAGTGCCCCGACAGTAACAAGTATAATACAAAAAAAGGTCAGACCATACGATCTGACCTTGAAGAGGCGGCTACCTACTCTCCCACGGGATAACCGCAGTACCATCGGCGTTAGTGAGCTTAACTTCTCTGTTCGGAATGGGAAGAGGTGGAACCTCA
>DXGO01000020.1 GCA_019113885.1 Candidatus Alistipes intestinipullorum
ATACTCGTCGATATGACCACCAATATCGAAAGAGCAAAAGGGGACAAGACTCTTTCGATGGCTAAGAAGCTTCGCCCCAATCAAAGTACGGAGTTAAAAATAGATGGTGAAAGAGCTATTCGGGAACTGGAACTCACCATCGAGGCCGAGAACCTTCCGCAGGCTCTTCGGTCCTCTGTAATCAGCATGCGTTTCGACGGGGAACGAACGGTATGGGTTCCGATCGGGGATTTTTTCGGAATCGGATATAGAATGGTTCCGAGCGCCACCTACTTCACGCAAACCGATGGAAAGAACACGTTGAAATCATATTGGGTGATGCCCTTTGCCCGCAGTTGTGAAATCTCGATTCACAATTTCGGTTCAGAAGACATCTCCCTCCAGGCGAAAGTCTCGCATTCCGAGTGGAAATGGGACGACCGAAGTCTCCATTTCGGAGCATCTTGGCATCAATACTCGGGCATTAAAACAGGGAATAACGATCATTCCTCGCCCCAGGACCTTTCCTACACCGAGCTGACCGGAACGGGACGGTACGTAGGTGATTGCCTGACTCTTTACAATACGGTTAACGGATGGTGGGGAGAAGGCGATGAAAAAATTTATGTCGACGGTGAGACATTTCCATCGCACTACGGAACAGGAACGGAAGATTATTACGGATACGCATGGTGTCGTCCGGAGACTTTTACCAACCATCCGTTCATCGGCATGCCATCGGGCGACGGGAATCTGGGCGTAGGATACACGGCAAACTGCCGCTTCAGGGCACTCGATGCCATTCCTTTTTCGCATTCGATTCGATTTGACATGGAACTATGGCATTGGCAAGAAGCCATAATGAACTACGCCCCTACGGCAATATGGTATATGCGCCCCGGCGGACAATGTTCAATTCTGCCGGACACAACCGGGGTACGACGTCCTGTAGCGACCAAACGCAGCCACATTGTAGCCCCGGTTCTCTCCGCAGGCATTGAAGGTGAAGACTGTACAATACAAAATCTTTCAGGTGGCAAGGCATACGGACAGTACCGAACCAATGGGTTGTGGAGTCGGAACACCCAACTGTTTTGGCACAACGCGCCCGTCGGAGCCAAACTGACTCTCTCTTTCGAATCCTGTTTTGAGGCAAAAGCCATGATACAGGCAATTTGTTCAATGGCCATAGATTACGGGACATTCCGAATCTCATTAAACGGGAAAGAGCTAATCCCGGAGTTGAATCTCTATTCAGCGCAACTCACCACCAACGAATTTTCCCTCGGAGAGGGATGGATACGGAAAGGCGAAAACACCCTCACGGTAGAAGCCGTAGCCCCTGCCACAAATTTCATGGAGTGCTTTTTCGGACTGGATCGGATCAATATACAACCCATCGGAGACTGACTGGTCTCCGATGGGAATTGATCCTATATGCTATCTGTGTTGCGGGCGCAGCAGGTCCTGAACCACTTTCACCGGCGAGAAGGTCGTGATCGGGACATCGACGAAGATCGTGTTCCAACGGGCCATGGCGCCGTTCCACAACCCCGGAAGTTCCTGGGCACGCAACTCGCGCCCGCCGCTCGACTTCGACGAGATGAAGCCCGTAGCAGGGTCGGTATAGTTGCGCAGATCGAACTTGCCTCCCTCCGAGGTCCGCACCCCGCACACCAGGTCCACCGGGTTGAAGTGCGTGGCGGCCTTCATCAGCGGCAGGTCCTCCGGGGCGATCTGGCTCGACTCGGCGATCTGCAGCGACTCCGTGCCGTCGGGGTTCGCCACCCAGAAGGGCCCGCCGCCCGGTTCGCCCTCGTTACGCACCATGCCGCAGACACGGATCGGACGGTCGAGGATCGACCGCAGCAATGCAGCATCGTACGACGCCGGAAGTTTCACGCACAGTTTCTGTTCGATAAAGCCCGCAACGGACGCCAGGTCGGCCGAGCCGGCATCCAGGGCCCGCAGGTATTCGAACGCCTGTGCCTGCAGGTCGAGCAGCACCCCGGCCAGCACCTTCTTGTAGCGGACCGTATCGCCGCGCAGGGCGTCGGTGGTCACGTTGTCGATGTTCTTGATGAAGATCACGTCGGCATCGATCTCGTTCGGATTCTCGATCAGCGCACCGTGCCCCGCCGGGCGGAACAGCAGCCGTCCGTCCTCCTGACGGAAGGGGGTGTTGTCGGGGTTCACGGCGATGGTATCGGTCGAGGACTTCTGCACCGAGAACGAGATGTCGTAACGGATGCCGAAGCGTTTTTCATATACTGGGACCTTCGCGGACAGCAACGTCCGGAATCCCTCCATGTGTTCGGGCGAAACGGTGAAGTGGATGCGCGCCACACCGTTCGCCGCAGCATAGGTCGCGCCCTCGACCAGGTGCTCCTCGACCGCCTTGCGCGCCCCTTCGGGGTAGGCGTGGAACGTCACCAGCCCTTTGGGCTTGTGGCCGTAGTCGAGCCCCCGGTTGACAATGGCATCGACCGTCGCGCGGTCGTCGGCCCCGGCAGGCAGTACCGCCTCAAGCTCGGGCCAGAAGGCAAATTCGCGGATGTGTTCGAGCAGCGTATCGATGCCCTTGCCGCGCTTGCCCTCGTTGACGAACTCGAAGAGCTCCTTGAACATGCGCGTCGCAGCGCCCGACGCCGGGACGAACTTCACGACGTCGAGCCGCCCGGCGGCCTCTTCATAACGTTTCACGGCGGCATCCGCCCCGGCCTCGTCGACCATCAGCACGCCGTCGCCCGGCGAGGCGGCCCGCACGACATTCAGAGGAGGGAACCCCCGACGGAAATTCTCCAGCTGGAGCTCCACCTGCTCCGGCGACAGCCCGTGTTCGGCAATCTGCCGCAAATCCTGTTCAGCAAACATAGGTTTTCATATTTAATGTAAGGTTGTTACGTCAAGGCCGCACACGACACTCCGCAAACCCGCACCCGCGGCCCTCCTTCGGAGCCCGGGGCGGGAAACGCCTGCGACCGGATCGGCAAGGGCCGCGTCCGAAGCCAAAAATGGGCTTCACGGCCGCAAAGACCCTCCGTCACCATTCAAAGTTAGTAAATTATTCGTAACTTTGCGTATTATGATCCGAGAATTTCATCACATCGACCTGCGCGACCGCAACAGTTTCGGAGTCCGGCAGCGGGCCGCACGCCTCGTCGAATTCGAGACGTCCGACGACCTGCGTGAATTCTTCGCCCCGGGGCTTCCCGAACGCTGGACGGTCCTCTCAGGCGGCAACAACATCCTCTTCACCGAGGATTACGACGGCGTACTCCTCACCCCCGTGGCCCGGAGGATCATCCCGCTCGAGGACAACGCAAAGACTGTCCGCGTACGGGTCGAGGCAGGGGTCGAGTGGGACGACCTGGTCGCCTGGGCCGTCGACCGCGACTTGTGGGGCCTCGAGAACCTCTCGCTCATCCCCGGCAAGGCCGGCGCCGCACCGGTCCAGAACATCGGAGCCTACGGCTGCGAAGCGAAGGACGCGATCCGGCGGGTCGAGTGCTTCTGCGTGGAGTCGGGGACGATGCTTTCGCTCGACGCCGCGCATTGCGGCTTCGGCTACCGTGAAAGCATCTTCAAGCATTCGCTCAAGGGACGGGTCATCATCACGGCCATCGAGATCGAACTCTCGCACACCCCCTGCCCGAGACTCGGATACGGGGACGTCGAACGCGAGGTCGAAGCCCGCGGCGGCGCCACGCTGCGTAACATCCGCGAGGCGATCTGCTCGATCCGCCGGGCGAAGCTGCCCGACCCGGCCGTTCTGGGAAACGCGGGAAGTTTTTTCAAGAACCCCGTCGTCGAGGCTTCGGTGGCCGACGCTCTGACGGTACAATACCCCGACATGCCCCACTACCCGGCACCCGACGGGCACGTAAAACTGGCCGCCGGATGGCTTATCGACCGCTGCGGGCTGAAGGGGCACCGTGAGGGCGCCGTGGGCGTGCACGAACGCCAGGCGCTCGTGCTGGTCAACTACGGCGGCGCCACGGGACACGACGTGATCGCCTTTGCCCGCAAGGTGCAGGCCGCCGTGCGCGAGAAGTTCGGCATCGACATTGACACCGAGGTGAATATCCTATGAATACGAATCTTTCAGACGCATTTCGGCGCTACATCGACGAAAACGGCCTCGCCACGCACGACGACCGTATTCTGCTGACCGTCTCGGGCGGCGTCGACTCGATGGTCATGCTCTCGCTCTTCGTCGACGCCGGATACACCGTGGGCGTCGCCCACTGCAACTTCCAGCTGCGCGGCGCCGAGAGCGACGAGGACGAGGTGCTCGTCCAGCGGCAGGCCGCCGCCTTCGGCGTGCCGTTTTACAACAAACGCTTCGAGACCACGGCCGAGATGGAGCGCACCGGAGAGTCGATGGAGATGGCGGCCCGGCGGTTGCGCTACGCCTGGTTCAACGACCTGAGCCGCGAATACGGCTACTCGGCCATCGCCATCGCCCACCACGCCGACGACTCGATCGAAACCTTCTTCATCAACCTCCTGCGCGGCACCGGGCTCCGCGGCCTGACGGGCATCTCGACCCAGGTCGGGAAGGTCATCCGCCCGCTGATGTTCGCCTCACGCAAGGAGATTCTCGAATACGCCCTGCAACACCGCATCCCTTTCCGGGAGGATTCGTCGAACCGCTCGACCAAATACCTGCGCAACAAGATCCGACTCGGGCTCATCCCCCGCATCCGGGAGATCAACCCCAAGTTCACCCCCCTGATGATCCGCAACCTCGCGCGGCTGACCGATGCCCAACGGTTCATCGACCACGGCATCGAACGCATCCGTACCGAGGCCGTCACCTCCGAGGGCGACACCGACACGATCCATCTCGACAGGCTCGATCCGGCCTTCCCCCGGGAGTTCGTGATCTATGAACTGCTCGCCTCGGCCTACGGGTTCAAGGGCGACGTCATCGACGCGCTCTGCCGGGCCCTCGGGCAGGAAGAATCCACCGGGAAGCACTTCTACGCCCGCGACCGCGTAGCTTACATCGACCGCGGACGGATCATCATATCCCCCATTGCCCCCGACGACGCCTGCCAGACAACCATTGCGAAAGAGTCCCCACGCTGCTATTGCGGCAACTCCGTACTCTACTTCGAGACGCTCGATATCGACGCCATCAAAACCTTCGGCGTCCCGGAGCATATTGCGCAGGTAGACGCCGACCGGCTGCAATACCCCCTCACGCTGCGCCGCTGGCGGGAAGGCGACTGGTTCGTGCCATTCGGCATGACCGGGCGCAAGAAGGTCAGCGATTTTCTGATCGACGCAAAGGTCTCCGTGCCCGAGAAACAGCGGCAGTTCGTGCTGCTCTCGTGCGACGACATCGTCTGGCTCGTCGGACGCCGGATTGACGACCGCTACCGTCTGACCAACGAAACCGAAAACGTGCTGCGCATCACCAAAGAGATCGTCTGACATGGCCAAGGGAACGTTGAAATTCAAGGACTCGGTCGCCGACTTCGAACGGATCACCGCCGAGGTCGCGGCGCGGAAGTTCGCGCCGATCTACCTGCTCATGGGCGAGGAGAGCTACTTCATCGACACGCTCTGCGAGAAGCTGGCCGCATCGATTCTCGACGAGGCGGCCCGGGCCTTCAACCAGGTCACAGTCTACGGCAAGGATACCGAGGCGGGGCAGGTCATCAACCTCTGCCGCCAGATGCCGATGATGGGCCAGTGGCAGGTGGTGATCCTCAAGGAGGCGCAGCAGCTCCGGGGGCTCGAGAAACTCTCGTTCTACACGCAAAAACCCTCCCCCACGACCATCCTGGTGATCTGCCACAAGGAGAAGAATGCCGACCGTCGTTCGGCCTTCTACAAGGGTTGTGCCGCCAACGGTGTGGTCTTCGAATCGGTGCGCCCGCGCGATTACGAAATCACCTCGTGGCTTCAGCAGTTCATCGCCCGGCGCGGCCTCGGGATCGACCCAAAGGCCCTCTCGATGCTCACCGACCACCTCGGCACCGACATTTCGAAGATTTCGAACGAGCTGCACAAGCTCACCGTCTCGCTGCCCGAGGGGACAAAGCGCATCACTGACGCCGACATCGAGAAGAATATCGGCATCTCGAAGGACTTCAACAACTTCGAACTCTGCAAGGCGGTCGTCACACGCGACATGGGCCGGGCGCTGATGATCGCCGACCACTTCGCCCGCAACCCGAAGGACAATCCCCTGCTGCTCACCGTCATGGCGCTCTTCGGGCAGTTCCGCGACCTGTTCGTCGTGAATTACCTCCGCTGGCTAGCGCGCAGGAAGAACCAGCCCTTCCCCACGGACCAGGAACTGATGCGCATCCTGCGCAAGAACAACACCTTCGTGCTGGGCGAAATCAAACAGAACGCCGCCCTGTGGGACAACCGCAAGGTCTTCGGCGTACTGGGGCTGCTGCGCGAATACGATGCCAAGAGCAAGGGACTCAACGCCGGCGGCGCCCCGGACGGCGAACTGCTGCGCGAACTGCTGTTGAAAATCTTCCTGCTGTGACCGATCTATACCTTTACCAAACGCTGCACCTCACCGCCGGGCGGACTCGCAACCTCGAAGCCCACGTCGCCGTGCTCGACGCAGCCTCGCGCCGCCTCTTCGGACGTCGGTATATTCCTGAGGCCGACCACCTTGCCGCACGCATCGGAGCACTGGCCGCCGCCGAACGCTATCCATCGGGCGTCTCGGGATTCGTACGGCTCGAACTCGGTCCCGAGGGCGAGGAGCGGCTGCTACCGGCCGGGGTCTCGCTCTACCGCGGGTACGCCTTCCGGAGCCTCACCCCTACGGGCGTCACCCTCGTCTACGACATCCCCTTCTCCGAAGCCCCGACCTCGGTGCGCGAGGCGACCGCGGCATGGGCTCGACACGAGGCACAACGCCGCGGGGCGGAGGTTGCCGTACGCTGCGACACCGAGGGGATGTTCCGCAGCGCCGACGACGCCCCGCTGCTGGGAATCTCGGGGCATACGGTACGCATCACGCCCGGACTGGCCAGCGTCGAACGTCAACTTGCCGCGGAGGCTGTCCGGGCCACAGGACTGGAGTTGCGCGAAGAACCTTTCGGACGCAACGACCTGCCGCACCTCGACGAGCTGTTCTTCGTCGACCACCGCGGCGTCACGGCCCTCTCGCACTGCGACGGGCAACCGTTGATGACCCTGCTCTCGGAACGTATCGCCGAGGCACTGGAAGGGCTGTTTCCGAAAAAATAGAAACCTTGGCGGTTCCAACGGCGTATCTTTCGGGGAAACATACAAACCCCGAATACCATGCAAAAATACCTGATTCTCTATGCGGTGATCGTCACCGCCCTGCTCGTCGCCGCCTTTCGCCACTACCGGAACGAGAACCAACGTCTCACGCAGAACCAGACGGCCCTGGCCTCCGACATCGAACACTACCGCACGCGGCTCGGACAGGAAGCCGCCTCGGTGCAGGCCCTGCGGCTGCGCTGCTCGGAGTTCGAAACCCTGCGTGCCGCCGACGCCGAACGAATCCGGCAGTTAGGCATCCGGCTCCGCCGGCTCGAAGCCGCCGGAAAGAGCGTCACCCGGGCCGACATCGAGGCCCGTGCGCCGCTCCGCGACACGGTCGTCGTGCGGCTCCGCGACTCGCTGCCCGTCTACGACACGGCCCGCCGCTTCCGTTGGGAGGATGCGTGGGTGACGGTCGAGGGGGTCGTTCGGGACGACTCGGTCCTCTGCCGCGTACGGAGCATCGATACCCTGCGGCAGGTCGTGCACCGCATCCCGCGGCGGTTTCTCTTCATCCGCTGGGGAACCAAGGCCCTCCGGCAGGAGATCGTCTCGTCGAACCCGCATACACGGATCATCTATACCGAATATGTGCAAATCGAGCGATAAAAACGATCCGGGAACACATTGCCAATCCGAAAAAAATAGTTATCTTTGTCTAAACTACGAACCTATACAACATACCATGAACCTCAACTCCTCGAAACAGCGCATTTCAGCCCTGCTGCTTTCGATGATCCTTATCTTCACCGCGGCCTGCGCTATCGGCCGCTCCGGCACAGAATCCAAGTCGGATTCCGGCCGTCAGGAGAAATGCCTCTATCCAAAAAAACAGGGTGTGACACGCATCGTCACCTATAATGTCGGCGTATTTAACAAATACGTCCGCAACGACTACCCCATGATCGTCGGCATGATGCAGGAGATTGCCGCCGATGCGGTCTGCATGAACGAGTTGGACAGCTGCACCACGCGTACCGGTGGTGTATTCCAACTCGGACACGTCGCAGAACTGATGGGCGGTTGGGACTACAACTACGGAGCCGCCATGCCCTATGCCGGCGGCAAATACGGCATAGGAATCGTCAGTCGCGAAAAGGCGGTCCGGACCTTTTCGGTCGTCCTCGAAAAAGGCGCCGGAGCCGAATCGCGCGTCCTCGTAGTCTCGGAATTCGAGAATTTCGTGCTGGCCACCACCCACCTCGACCACGTTTCGGCCGAGCAGCAGCTCGTGCAGGCCGCCACGATCAACCGCATCATGCAGGAGGAGTACGGCACATCGGACAAACCCGTCTTCCTGGGCGGGGACATGAACGCAACCCCCGATTCGGAGACCCTCCGCACGTTGCAAACCGCCTGGAAGGTGCTCACGCCCGGCGATGCGACCTTCTCGTCGCGCAACCCCGAGTCGTGCATCGACTACATCATGCAACTTCGCAACGGCGTTTCGTGCAAGGTCGTCAAGGCCCGGGTACTGAAAGAATTCCGATCGGGAAATGTCCGCGACGCCTCGGACCACCTGCCCGTGATGCTCGACGTCATCCTGCCGGAAAAATAGTCCGGACTTCCCGGAGAAACCCCGGCAAAGCCTTCGCCTTTGCCGGGGAGTGAAAATACCCGACAGAGGAATAATTGTCGGGAAATATGCGGCTTTCCCGTTTTTTTTCTACCTTTGTCCGATATGGAACGGACAGCCATCTTCCCCGGATCGTTTGACCCCTTCACACGAGGTCACGCCGCACTGGTCGACGAGGCCCTCAACCTCTTCGACCGGATCGTTATAGGCATCGGAAACAACTTCGCCAAGAACAGTCTGATGAGCGTCGAGAACCGCAAGCGCCTGATCGACGACATCTACCGCAACGAACCGCGCGTCGAGGCGTGCATCTATACGGGCCTCACCGGAGAGTTCGCCGAACAGGTCGGGGCCGTGGCCATCATCCGCGGCGTGAGGAACACCACCGACTTCGAGTACGAACGCACGATGGAGGCCACCAACCACCGCATCTATCCGGCCATCACCACCGTGATGCTCTTCACCCCGGCCCCCGTGGCCGACATCTCCTCGTCGACCGTCCGCGAGGTGCTCGCCTTCGGGCGCAACGTCGAGGAGTTCCTGCCCGAAGGAATCGACATCAACAAATACCTATAATACGTCTAAACGCATGATGGAATTTTCTGCCGAAATGATCGCCGGACTGCTCGGCGGCGAAGTCGTCGGCGACAAAAACGCCAAGGTACACACCGTCTCGTCAATCGAAGAGGGAAAGGCCGGATCGCTGGCCTATCTCACCAACCCCAAATACGAGCCCTTCGTCTACACCACCGGTGCTTCGATCGTGCTGGTCGACGGTACGTTCGAGCCCGCACAGCCGGTATCGGCCACCCTTATCCGGGTCGAGGACGTCGGGGCCTGCGTCCTGAAGCTCCTCGAGATGTACAACGCCGCTAAACCCCGACGCACGGGAATCAGCCCCCACGCCGCCATCTCGGAAAAAGCTTCCCTCGGCGAGGCATGCTACGTCGGGGACTTCACAGTCATCGAAGAAGGGGCGAAGATCGGCCGCGACTGCCAGATCTACCCGCAGGTCTACATCGGCCGAGGCGTCACAATCGGTGACGGCACGACGCTCTACCCCGGGGTGAAGATCTACGAAGGTTGCGTCGTCGGCAGCCGCTGCATCCTCCATGCCGGCGCGGTGATCGGCGCCGACGGATTCGGATTCATGCCCAACGCCGCAGGCGGCTTCGACAAGATTCCCCAGCTGGGTAACGTCATCATCGAGGACGACGTGGAGATCGGCGCCAATACCTGCATCGACCGCGCCAAGACCGACTCGACCGTCATCCGCCGCGGCGTGAAGCTCGACAACCTCATCCAGATCGGTCACAACGTGCAGATCGGCGAGAACACCGTCTCGTCGGCCCAGACCGGCATCGCCGGAACGTCGCGCGTCGGCCGAAACTGCTTCCTCGCCGGGCAGGTCGGCATCGCCGACCACGTCACGGTCGGCGACCGCGTGAAGATCGGATCGAAGAGCGGCGTCGACAAGAACATCCCCGACGACGAGGTGCGCCTCGGATACCCCGCCCTCCCGGGCATGCAGTATCATCGCTCGTCGGCCGTCTTCAAGAACCTCCCCGAGCTCGCGCGCCGCGTCGCCGAACTCGAAAAACGACTCGAAGAACTTAAAAAACAATAGGTATCCATGAAAAAAATCCTCCTTTTCGCCGCTGCGGCAGCCCTGCTGTCGAGCTGCGCACCCAAGAATCAGTACATCATCGAAGGAAACCTCGCCGGCGTGACCGGGACGGTCTACTTCTTCGACGAGGAACAGCAGGTCGTTGACTCGGCTGCCGTGGACAACGGGACATTCCGTCTCAAGGGCACGGTCGAGGGCCCGGCCATGTATATGCTCAGTGACGCCAAGGATCAGACGGGAACCTTCTACGCCCGCTTCTTCCTCGAACCCGGAACGATCACCATCGCCGACGATGCCGAGAACCCGATGTTCAAAAAGGCTACCGGCACCCCGGCCAACGACGCCAACACCGCCTGGAACCAGGCCG
This sequence comes from Candidatus Alistipes intestinipullorum, assembly GCA_019113885.1. Classification (GTDB taxonomy): domain Bacteria; phylum Bacteroidota; class Bacteroidia; order Bacteroidales; family Rikenellaceae; genus Alistipes; species Alistipes intestinipullorum. Next base: position 10,822 of record DXGO01000020.1, read on the forward strand.
CCGGCGCCCTGATCCGCGAATCCCGCGCCCCGGAGACCACCGACGAGCGCAGCGCCGAGATCGAGCAGGAGTATTACGCCCTCTTCGACTCGATCTACCAGGCCAACCGCGACAACTGCTTCGGGGCCTTCATGCTCGTGCAGCAAGTCTCCGAGCGTTCGGCCCAGGAGCTGCTCGACGAGATCGCCACCTTCTCGCCCGAATTGCAGGCCTCGAGCCTCCTCTCGAACCTCAAGCAGACCGCAGAAGCGATGCTCCGCACCGAGGTGGGACAGCCCTACATCGACATCGTGCAGCCCGACGCCGAGGGCAACGAGGTATCCCTGAAATCGGTTGTCGAGAACCCGAAGAACAAGTACGTGCTGCTCGACTTCTGGGCTTCGTGGTGCGGCCCCTGCATGGGTGAGGTACCCTACCTGGTGAAGACCTACAAGGAGTTCCACAAGAAGGGATTCGAAATCTTCGGCGTCTCGTTCGACAACGACCGCGAAGACTGGCTCGACGCCGTCAAGGAGAACAAGATGGATTGGATTCACGTCAGCAACCTAAACAGTTGGGACAATCAGGCCCGCGAGGATTATGCCGTAGAGGGCATTCCGGCCAACTTCCTGATCGACGCCGAGGGCAAGATCGTCGCCAAGAGTCTCCGCGGCGAGGAGCTCTACGCAAAGATCGCCGAGCTGCTCAAATAGTTCCGGCCCCGGCGTCCGAAGGCCAAAAACCCCTCCTTTCCGCAGTAACCGGGAGGGAGGGGTTTTCTCTCCGACTCGCCGAACGCAGGGCTGCGCCAAAACGCAACGAAATGAAACCGCAAGAACTGGAAAAATACCGCATCATGGGCATTGACCCCGGCACGAACTACATGGGTTACGGCGTGCTGGAGGTCGAGGGGCGCACGGTGCGCTCGGTGGTGCTGGGCGACATCGACCTGCACAAACTGACGGACCCCTACGCCAAGTTGCGCTACATCTTCGAACGCGTCGGGACACTGATCGACCAGTACGCCCCCCGGGAGGTGGCCCTCGAGTCGCCCTTCTTCGGCGAAAACGTGCAGTCGATGCTCAAGTTGGGGCGCGCCCAGGGGGTGGCGATGGCCGCGGCCCTGAGTCGGGGTCTCGAGGTCTTCGAATACGCCCCAATGCGCATCAAGCAGTCGATTACCGGCCGAGGCTCGGCGGCCAAGGAGCAGGTCGCTGCCATCGTCTGCCGCACGCTCACGGTCGAACGCCCGCTGCGGAGGCTCGACGCAACGGACGGCATGGCCGTAGCGCTGTGCCACTACTACACCACAAGCAATCCGCTCAACACTGCCATGGGGCCGGAGCGCATGAAGGGGCTCGGCGGCGGCAAGAAGGCAGCCTCGAAGAGCGGTTCGCAGAGTTGGGAGCAGTTTTTGAAAAAACACCCCGACCGGGAGGTCAAACAGGCCACAGAGCGGAATTCGGCAGTGCAGTCTGCCGCCGGCAAACCGCAATGAGGACACGAGACCAAAATACTGCAAATTTCTGATACTCTGAACAAAACAACAGCACCGCAAACATCTGATTTATTTTTCGCCGATTTTTTTAAAAGATTTATTTGCGAGTTTGGGAATTTTACCCTACATTTGCAATCGCAATTCGGCGCCGTAGCTTAATTGAATAGAGCATCTGACTACGGATCAGAAGGTTACAGGTTTGAGTCCTGTCGGCGTCACGAAGAGGGAGAGTCTGAAATGGCTCTCCTTCTTGCATTTAGGGGCCTCCGCGGCTCCACACTCCTATCCGAAGAACACGAAATCAAAAACGGCTCACCTCTCCCATATCCGGAAAAGGTGAGCCGCATTTGTCGGGACAACCATCCCGGCCCCCGACAGAAAGGGCTATTCCGCCTGCTTCATCGACTCGATCGCCTCGGCTGCCTCGGCTGCCTCGGCTGCCGCCGGAAGCCTCTCCGCAAACCGATCCGGGGCAAGCCCTATGCTCTTCACCCGGATGATCCCCTCCTTATCGGTCAGGAAACAGGTCGGCGTGGCCTGCGCCCCATAGAGTATCTTCATCGGCGAGGCGTCCTGCAGGAAATCCGACACCTGCGGATAGGCCGTAACATAGTGTTCGGCCGTTCGAACCAAATCCTCCTGCGACCCGCTCGGCCAGAAAACCACGATCTCGAGTTCGTCGCGCAACGTCAACTCGTAGAGTTTGTCGAGGTATTGACGTCCTCCGGGGCTCATGCACCTCAACCCGCCGAAGATCAGCAACACCTGCCGACCCTCGAGGGGTTTCCAGTCGAACGGCGTGCCGTCGGGCAGAAAACATGGGAAGGTTTGCAAAGCATCACCCTCGCCCAGTTGGCGCGTCTCGATGTAACGGCGGATGTTGTCGCCGTAGAACGACGTGCGCATCGGTTCGGGAATCCGGGCCAGCACCGCACGCAACGTATCCTTGGGAAAGTGCCCCCGCAGCATGAACACCCGTTGCAGGCCGCTCGGCACGGCGGCGTAACGCAATGCCAACCGCTGATTCGCCACGTCCGTGGTATCGGAGAGCACCTGCCAGGCCGCCCGCATGCTGTCGGGATTGTCACGCAGGGCTACAGACAACTCCTGAGTTCGTTGTTCATATCGGACCCACAGCAGGCTGTCGGCGCGAACGTAGGCCTCTTCGGTAATCGGTTCCTGGCCCCGGGCAGCCAGCAGGGGAACGAGGGCCAGCACGGTCAAAAACAAATTTTTCATCCAATTCTCCATAGGGAATCTATCATATAGGTTGTCACACAAGCGCCGAATCGGACGGACAGAGCCGATTGAGAAGGCGTTCCGCATGGTATGTATCATCAGCAGGACAAATATAACTTTTTACCAATAATTATAAAGTACTTATTTAGCAAACATTCTGGTTTACGATCCAGGGAAGCTCATCCGTTTCACAGCCGCATCGGCGCCCCTTCCGGCTGCGGGTTACACTCGCCCTCCCAGCGGCGGCAGGACAGACGTCCGGGACGCCTGCAGGAACAAATTCGTAACAATTTGCTCGGACAGTGCCTCGAGGAAGGCTTCAAAGCGGCCAATTACAGGAAAAATAAGGCACGGGAACGACCTGGCGCTTACAGATTACATCCGGGCAGCAGCAACCTGGAGGCACGTTTCAGGCTGGATTCTGCGGGGTAACGGTCCGAAATGCGTACAAATTTCACGAAAAGTGCCGGGGGGAGTTGAAATTGCGGATCAAAATTCATAAATTTGAAAAAATTTAATTTTACACCATGCGAATCCGCAAAGCACAGGTAAAGGATATTCCAAGGATCAACGAGCTGCTGTATCAGGTCTGCATGATCCACCACCAAGGCCGCCCCGACATCTTCAAGGCCGGGGCCAGGAAATACACCGACAGCCAACTGGCCGACATCCTGAATGACGAAAAGACCCCGGTGCTCGCCGCTGTCGACGATGACGACACCCTGCTGGGATATGCCTTCTGCATCTTCCGCGAGGTCAAAGGCGACAACATCCTCATGGACGAGAAGTCGCTCTACATCGACGACCTGTGCGTGGACGGGTGCCGCCGCGGCCAAGGGGTCGGCAAGGCCCTTTTCCAGGCCGTCCGGGAGTTCGCGCGCGAGCACGGATGCGACACACTGACACTCAACGTGTGGAGCTGCAACCCCACGGCCCGGGCTTTTTACGAGCGGAACGGATTCATTCCCCGGAAGACGGTCATGGAGCAGAAACTGTAAACCGGGAAGAACACAACCTGAAAAGTATGAAAATCACCCTGCTGCAAAGAGACATCGCATGGGCGGACCCGGAAGCGAACATGCAGGCCAACGACCGACTGTTTTCCGCCGACGAACGTTCCGACCTCTATGTCTTCCCCGAAATGTTCTCCACGGGATTCTGCACGAATCCCGAAGGCATTGCCGAGCCGGCGCCGTCACGGACGCTCGCGTGGATGGAGGAGAAGGCCGTACAGCACCGCTGCGCCGTGGCGGGCAGCCTGGCCGTGGAGGAGGGCGGCCGCTACTTCAACCGCTTCTATTTCGTCTTCCCCGACGGCTCGTTCGCACAGTACGATAAAAAGCACCTCTTCACCTACGGGGGAGAGCACCTGCGGTTTACGCCGGGCCGCGAGCGTATCGTAATCGAATACCAGGGACTGCGGATTCTGCCGCTGATCTGTTACGACCTGCGCTTCCCCGTCTGGTCGCGGAACCGTGGGGATTACGACATGATCATCTACGTGGCCAGCTGGCCCAGGCCGCGGACCTACGCCTGGAAGCAGCTGCTCCGCGCCCGGGCCATCGAGAACCAGTGCTACGTCGCTGGAGTGAACCGCTGCGGCAGCGATCCCGGCAACGAATACGAGGGCGGTACCGTCCTCCTCGACCCCTACGGCGAGGTGGTGGCCGAGTGCCCCGACGGCATCGAGAGCCGGATCAGCGCCGAGATAGACCCGGAACGGCTGGCCGAAATCCGGAAGAAATTCCCTGTTCTTGAGGACGCCGACCCCTTCACGCTGGCGGAGTGAGCGCCGCAACCGCACGTTGTTGAACATACAGAATACCGATATATGACACAGATCAAGCTTTTACTGGGCGACGAAGCCATCGCCGAAGGGGCCCTGCAGGCGGGAATCCGAGGCGTGTACGCCTATCCCGGGACGCCGAGTACGGAGATCACCGAATACATCCAGCACGCCGCGGTGGAGGGTATCCACTGCACGTGGAGTACCAACGAGAAGACGGCCATGGAGGCCGCGCTGGGCATGTCCTACGCCGGCTGTCGGAGCATGGTGTGCATGAAGCACGTGGGGATGAACGTCGCGGCCGACGCCTTCGTCAATGCCGCCATGACGGGAGTCAACGGAGGATTGGTCGTCGTGGCCGCCGACGACCCCTCGATGCACTCCTCGCAAAACGAACAGGACTCGCGCTTCTACGGGAAGTTCGCGATGATCCCGATCCTCGAACCGTCGACCCAGCAGGAGGCCTACGAAATGGCCGGACATGCCTTCGCGCTTTCGGAGCAGGAGCAGCTTCCGGTACTGCTGAGAATCACCACGCGCCTGGCGCACTCGCGAGCCGCCGTAGCCATCCAAACCGGGCGTCCGACGATTCCGAGCCGCCCGGCCTCCGACGACCCCAGGTCGTGGGTGCTGCTCCCGGCGAACGCCCGCAGGAAAAATGCCGCACTGACGGCCAAACAGCCCCACCTGGAGCAGCTTTCGGGTGAGACGCCCTTCTTCAAGGTCCACTGGGCGGAGCACGGCAACGGTAAGGGAATCATCACCTGCGGAACCGGATACAACTACGTGATGGAAAACCGGGCTTTACAGGCGGGGTTCCACATCCTGAAGATCGCCCAATACCCCGTTCCGGCCGGGAAGGTCAGGGAGTTTGCCGCGAAGTGCTCGGAGGTACTGATCGTCGAGGACGGACAGCCGTTCCTCGAGGAGCAGGTCCGCGGCATCGTCGGAGGGGACTACCCGCTGAAGGGGCGCCTGACGGGAGCGCTGCCGAGAACCGGAGAGCTGAATCCGGACCATGTCGCCGTCGCCTTGGGCATGAAAAACGCCCCGGTATACGGCATCCCGGAGGGCATCGTTCCCCGGCCGCCGGCCCTGTGCCAGGGATGCGGGCACCGCGACGTCTACATCGCCCTCAACAAGGTGCTCGCCGACTACCCCTCGTCGCGGGTCTTCGCCGACATCGGATGCTACACCCTCGGGGCCCTGCCCCCGTTCTGCGCCATAGACTCCTGCGTGGACATGGGCGCCTCGATCACCATGGCCAAAGGGGCCGCCGACGCGGGACTCTCGCCGGCCGTGGCCGTCATCGGCGACTCGACCTTCACCCACAGCGGCATGACCGGGCTGCTCGACGCCGTGAACGACCGTTCGAACATCACGGTGATCCTTTCCGACAACCTCACGACCGCAATGACCGGAGGCCAGGACTCGGCCGGGACCGGCAAGTTCGAGGCGATCTGCATCGCCCTGGGCGTCGAGAAAGAGCACGTAAGGGTCGTCGTCCCCCTGCCCCGGGAGATGGAGCGGATTACGGAGACGATCCGCGAAGAGATCGAATACAACGGAGTCTCCGTAATCATCCCGCGCCGGGAGTGCATGCAGACGCTGGCGAGAAAAAAACGTGTCGAACAGTCAAAACGAAACGAGGAGGCTACGAAATGAAAAAGGACATCATTCTTTCGGGTGTGGGAGGACAGGGCATCCTCTCCATCGCAACCATCATCGGAGACGCCGCAACCCGGGCCGGGCTTCATCTGAAACAGGCCGAAGTCCACGGCATGAGCCAGCGCGGCGGGGAGGTCGAGTCCTGCCTGAGAATCTCCGACAGCGAAATCTATTCGGACCTGGTGCCGCTGGGGGCCGCCGACCTCATCCTGTCGCTCGAACCGATGGAGGCACTCCGCTACCTGCCGTTCCTCCACGAAGGAGGGCGCGTCATCACCTCCTCCTCGCCGGTCCGCAACATCGACGCCTATCCCGAAGAGAAGGTGCAGGCGGCGCTGGCCGGGTTGGGCAACGCAATCGTCATGGACCTCGACCGGATTACCCGCGAACAGGCAATTCCCAAATCGGCCAATGTCGTACTGCTCGGCGCCGCGGCGGAATTCATCGGGCTGCTGACCCCGGAACAGATCGAGCAGAGCATCCGGAACGTCTTTGCGCCGAAGGGCGAGAAGGTGGTTGGAATGAATCTCAAGGCATTTGAAATCGGACGGGAATATGGCAACAGACAATAGGGTTTTCGCAAAAGAACTGGTGGACGAAATCGTCACGCAGCTCAACATCGCCGACCTCGAAAACGCCACCATCGGCGAGGTGCTGCTCGTCGCCTCGGCACTCGAGGAGCGGACCGGCATCCCGTTCATCCGCATGGACCAGGGCTCCCCGGGGCTCCCGCCCAACAGGATCGGCATCGAGGCCGAAAAGGCCGCACTCGAGAGCGGCATCGTGTCGCAGTATCCCGCCGCCGCGGGCGTGGCCGAGCTGAAGGAGCAGGCGTCGCGGTTCGTCAAGGCCTTCCTCGACATCGACATCAGCGCCCGGGCCTGCATTCCGACGACCGGCGGCGTGGCCGCCTCGTTCGCATCGTTCATCGCCTCCACGCAGCGGATCAAGGGCAAGGACAAGGTACTCTTCATCGACCCCGGCTTCCCGATCCAGAAGTCGCAGCTCAAAATCCTCGGCATCGACTGGCTCTCGTTCGACATCCATGATTTCCGCGGGGAGCGCCTGCGCGCGAAGCTCGAATCCCTGATGGGGTCGGGCAAGATCGCCGCCATCGTCTACTCGAACCCCAACAACCCGGCCTGGATCTGCCTCGAAGAGTCGGAACTGAAGATCATCGGCGAACTCGCCGACCGGTACGACAGCATCGTCATGGAGGATATGGCCTACTTCTGCATGGATTTCCGCAAGAACCTCGGAAGGCCTTTCGAACCTCCCTATCCCCCCACGGTGGCGAGGTACACGGACAACTACATCCTGATGCTCTCCTCGTCGAAGATTTTCAGCTACGCCGGGCAGCGCATGGCGCTGGCCTGCCTCTCGGACGCCCTCTTCGACCGGCACTACGAGGCGCTGGCGGCCCGCTACGGGGATTCCGGAATCTTCGGCCAGACCTACATCGCCTCGATCCTCTACATGATCACGAGCGGCTGTACGACCTCGACCCAGTTTGCCTACGCCGAGATGCTCAAGGCGGCCTGCGACGGCAGGATCGACTTCGTCGCCGACACGAAGGTCTATGCCGAACGGGCCGAACGGATGAAGCGCATCTTCCTCGACAACGGGTTCCGCATCGTCTACAACTACGATGTCAGCCAGCCGGTGGGCGACGGATTCTTCTTCACGCTGGGCTACGGAAGGATGAACGGCGGGGAGCTGCTCAAGGAATTGCTCTATTACGGGGTGAGCAGCATCAGCCTCGCCACGACCGGCAGCGAGCAGGGGGGCATCCGGGCCTGCACCTCGCGGATGCGCGAAGACCTCTATCCCGTGCTGCGGCAGCGGATGGAGTGGTTCCGGAAGGACCACCCCGTGCAGGAGTGATCGCCCTGCGCGCGAAGCGGCGGCAAACTCCGGCCTGAGACGAATTCAAAACCACAATAACTTCTATGGGAATGATATGGAATAAGAGCAAAGAGTGCATGAGCAGGGACGAGATGTCCGACCTGCAGGGGAAACGGCTGCACAAACTCGTGGAGCTCGTCTACCATAATGTACCTTTTTACCGGGAGAAGATGCAGGCGCTGGACCTGACCCCCGAAGACATCAACAGCATCGAAGACATCCGAAAACTGCCCTTCACCACCAAGCAGGACCTGCGTGACAACTACCCGACAGGGCTTCAGGCGGCCCATCAGTCGGAAATCGTCCGGGTACACGCCTCGTCCGGAACGACGGGCAACCCGACAATCGTCGGATACACCCGCCGCGACCTGGAGATATGGAAAGAGTGCTCCGCACGTGCGCTCACCGCCTACGGCGTGACACGCAACGACGTCTTCTCGGTAGGTTACGGATACGGCCTCTTCACCGGAGGCCTGGGGGCCCATTACGGCGTCGAATACGTGGGGGCGACGGTTATCCCCACCTCCACCGGAAACACGGACAAGCACCTCCGGCTGCTCAGGGACCTCAAGATCACCGGCATTGCCTGTACGCCCTCCTATGCGCTCTACCTGGCGGAGGCGATGGAGCGGAACGGCATGACCCGGGACGACATCTGCCTCAGAATCGGTGCGTTCGGCGCCGAACCGTGGACCGAGAACATGCGGGAGGAGATCGAAGCGCGCCTCGGTCTCCAGGCCTATAACCTCTACGGGCTGAGCGAGATCATCGGCCCGGGCGTCTCCTACGAATGCGTCTGCAAGAACGGCTCCCATATCGCCGAGGACCATTTCTACCCCGAGATCATCAATCCCGACACCCTGGAGCCCCAACCCTACGGGACCACGGGCGAACTGGTCTTCACGACGCTCACCAAGACCGGCATGCCCCTGCTCCGCTACCGGACCAAGGACCTCTGTTCGCTGATCGGCGAGAAGTGCGACTGCGGCCGGACGAACGTCCGCATGACGCGGATCATCGGCCGCAGCGACGACATGCTCATCATCCGGGGGATCAACGTCTTCCCGTCGCAGGTGGAGAGCGTCATCCTCGACATGCCCGAGTTCGAGCCCGTTTACATGCTGGTTGTCGACCGCGTCAACAGCCTCGATACGCTGCAGGTGCAGGTCGAGGTCCGGAAAGACTTCTTCAGCGACGACATCGGAGGAATGCTCCAGCTGCGGAAAAAGCTCGCGGACAAGCTCAAGAGCGTGCTCTCCATCAGTGCGGACGTTCGGCTCATGGAGCCCAACTCGATCCCGCGGTCCGAGGGCAAGAGCGTGCGGGTTATCGACAAACGACAATTAAAATGATTGAATTATGACGATCAAGCAGATTTCGGTTTTTTTGGAGAACAAGAGCGGCCGCCTGAACGAGGTGGCGCGGGTGCTGGCCGCCAACGGCATCAACATGCAGGCCTTCTGCATTGCGGAAACGGCTGACTTCGGGCTCATGCGCCTGATCGTGGAGGAGGTGGACAAGGCCGTGACGGCCCTCCGCGACGCAGGGTTCGCCGTCATTCTGACAGAGGTAATCGCCATTCACTGCGACAACCGCCCCGGCGCTCTGTCGAAGATTCTGGAGAGCCTGGCCGAGGATCATATCTTCATCGAGTACATGTACGCCTTCGCACAGGCGGAGCAGGCAGAGGTCATCATCAACCCCAACGACCTGGAGAAATGCCTCCGGGTGCTGAAGGAGCGGCATCCCGACATCCTGTAGGCCGAAACCGGAAACGCGCACAACCGAGAGCGGGTGGTAACGCACCGGCCGGGCACAAGTGCGCAATAACCGAAAGCAGGAACGACGCATCGGCCGGGATCGGAAGCGCGCATAAGCAGGAAACGGGGACGCACATGGGCCGGACACAAGGATGCGTACCGACGAAACGGATACGGCGCACCGCTTTACGGGAGCACTCATGCCCCCGTGGTGCGGTGTGTCACACCAGCGAGAGCAGCGAGCGGTCGTCGAGGGTCCGGAGCCCCTTTTCCGTAATGACCCGCTCGGTTTTCTCCGGATTGTCCGTACGGAAGATCAGGATTCCCTTCCCGGCCAGTAGGAACGAGTAGAGATAGGAGATACCGATGCCCGCCTCGCTGAGCAGGCGGACTGCATCGGCCGCCCGCCCGGGAATGTTGTCCAGTTCGATGGCAAAGACATCGGAGACGTCGGCCGAAATGCCGGCCTGACGCAATGTCTCCAGGCCCCGCGCCGGCTCGGAGCAGATGATGCGATAGATGCCGTATTCCACGGTGTCGGAGATCGTCGAGGCGATCAGCTGGATCTGGGCCTCCTTGAACAGTTCGAGGACCTGAAGCAGGGTTCCCGACTTGTTCTCCACAAAGATGGATATTTGTTGTACCGTCATGGCTGTATTAGATTAAAGTTTTACGCAAATCCCTGACACGCACCGCCTTGCCCTCCTGCTTCGGAAGCGATCCCTTCGAAACCAGCCGCACGACCGGCGTGATGAGAATCTCGTCCTTCAACTGCCGGGTGATCTCCCGCGTCAGCGCCTGCAGGCGGTGGTAGTCGTCGGTGAACTCCTTCAGCTCGACCTCGACCGTCATCAGGTCGTTGGCCTCCTCGTTGGTCAGCGTGATGAGGTAGTCGTTCCCGAGCTCGGCGAACTGCATCAGCACCGTCTCGATCTGGATCGGGAAGATATTGACCCCCTTGAGGATTATCATGTCGTCGCTCCGGCCCTTCATCCGGTCCAGGCGCAGGTGGTGACGGCCGCAGGGGCACGCGCCCGGCAGGATGCGCGTGAGGTCGCGCGTGCGGTAGCGCAGCAGCGGCATCGCTTCGCGGTTGATGGTGGTCAGCACCAGCTCGCCGACCTCCCCTTCGGGAACGGGTTCGAGCGTCACCGGATCGACAATCTCCACGATGTAATAGTCCTCCCAGATGTGCAGTCCGTTCTGCTCCCGGCACTCGAAGGCCACACCCGGGCCGCACATCTCCGACATGCCGAACGAGTTGTAGGCCTTGACGCCGAGCATCTGCTCGATGCGCCGCCGCTGCTCCTCCGAGTGAGGCTCGGCGCCGATAATCAGCGTATGCAGCCGGGTGTCGCGCCGCGGGTCGATCCCCATCTCCTCCATCACCTCGTACAACCGCCCGGCGTAACTCGGGATGGCATGAAGGGCCGTGGTTCCGAAATCGGTGATGAACTTGATCTGCCGCCGGGTGTTTCCGGCCGCTGCGGGAACCGTGAGCATTCCCAGGCGCTCCGCCCCGTACTGGAATCCCAGCCCGCCCGTAAACATTCCGTACCCGGATGAATTCTGGAAAATATCCCCCGGACGCAGCCCCACCATATAGAGGCATCGGGCCACGGCATTGGCCCATTCATCGAGGTCCTTCTGGGTGTGCAGGATGACGGTCGGGGTCCCGGTGGTTCCGCTGGACGAGTGCAGCCGCACCACTTGGCTCAACGGCACGGCGGACATCTTGAACGGGTAACTCTCCCGCAGGTCCTGTTTGGTGGTAAAGGGGATTCTGCGCAGGTCGGACAGCGACCGGATATCATCGGGAGTCATGTGGCGCTCCGCGAAGCGTCTCCTGTAAAATTCGGTATTCATGCACTGATTTACCGTTTTCTTCAGCCGCTCGAGCTGCAAAGCCTCAATCTCCGATCGGGTCAGTTTTTCAAATTCCGGGTGCAGATACATGGCATTCTCGTTTTTTTAGCCGTTGATGCGAAGTTATGAAAAAAGTGACAGATAGCGCACTCGGGCCCGACTTTTTTCTGTAAAAACGCCTTGAGGCGAGTCTTTTTCCGGGTTCGGACGCTCCGGGACAGAACCGGTCGGAGTGTTCCACGCCCCTCAAAAGAGTGAAACCTGCTCCGCCACTCAATCCGATCCCCGAACAAATCGGACATACAGCCAATTTTTCGTACACATCATTCGGGATTTTTTTGTAGTTTTGTTATGATTTTCAACAAGTCCGAACCCGTATCTCCGCCATGAACCACCCCTTGTACGGATACTCTCTCTGCGCTGCATTGGCCCTGATGCTCTTCTTCGGCTTCTATTTCCTAACGGGCCGGACCCCCGACAAACCGATCTTTGCCAACTACCTCCGTTCGAGGAGAATCATGGGCATCGCCCTACTGGTCCTGGCCGCAAACTACACTGTGCATCTGATCTGGGAACTGCGTTTCTCCCATCCCGACCGGGCCATTTTCCTCAACCTCTCGACATACTACCTCTCGGCCTGGCTCTTCAGTTCGGCCCTGACTTCGCTACTCGACAGGAACTATCTCACCCGCAATCGGTTTATACGACACATCGGCGGCTGGCTGCTGTTTACCATCGTATCGGGAATCGTCCTGCTCCTGTTGTCCGAAGGCATTCCACAGCTCTGCGGACTGGTGGTAATGGCCATCTGGTTCTTCGTCTACGCCTTCCGGCTGGCCCGCAGGCTCGTACGAACCTATCACAAGGCGGTGCGCGTGGTCGACGACTTCCATTCGGACCATATCGCCGCATACATCCGCTGGATGTCGATCTTCACCTACTGGGCCGTCGTCTACGGCGTGGGATGCGGATTGTTGACCTTTTTACCCGAACGATATGTCTTCTGGTGGTTGCCGTTACCAATTCTCCAAAACACGATTTTAATCGCTGTAAATCAGCCACTTGCAGATTTTTGTTTCGTGACACAAAATCAGCGAGGGACAAAAACGGGACAAAACCACGGAAAAATAAAGTCAAGGACACTTCGCCCGAAATATCCCTTGTGGAATACCTCTGTTTCGTTTGCAAAGGTACAAATTTGTCCCTTGAAAAACGAGGGGAAATCCCTATTTCTCTCATTCACAACTCATTTTCCTACTATTGTACCCCAAATGTGGTTATTGCAAACGGTTTTGACCTCAAACAGCATGACTTGCGAAAATCGGGTGTTAAATTTTGTTTTGCACTCTGATGGACATTTTCAAAAACGCGAACTGGCAATAGAACCAAATATTTGCCACCCTTATTGTCCAATCTTTGGTTTTGTGATTGTTTGAACGATAGACATTTGAAGATGCTGAATTTCAAGTGAGTGTCCGACCAATCTACCACATTGCAGCATGGTAAAATAGAACCAAAGAATTGAAAATCAGCACTTTTAATAAACCATAACGGCTGCTTGAATATCATTGTCAACAATATACCTTTGCAGCCGA
>DXGO01000021.1 GCA_019113885.1 Candidatus Alistipes intestinipullorum
ACTCCTGCGTGGGGGGCTGGTAGTAGATGTTGTCCCACTGCAGGAGCGTGGCGCAGTGGCACGACTCCTCGTCGTTGGGCAGGTAGTTGGGCATCACGCGCCGCACGTGGAAGTCGTTCGAGAGCTGGAAAGTCAGTACCGGGTCGTAGATTTCGCGCGAGCGCACCTTTTCGATGTACTCCTTCGGTCGCATCCGGTCGGCATACTTGTGGTAGTTGGGGATGCGGCCTCCGAACATGATGGCCTTCAGGTTTAGCTTCTCGCACAGCTCCTTGCGGTAGTCGTACATGCGTCGGGCAAGGCGCAGACCGCGGTATTCGGGATGGATGAAGACCTCGATGCCGTAGAGGATGCTTCCTTTGGGGTTGTGTGTCGAGAAGGTTTCGTTGCCGGTAACCTTTGCATAGGTGTGGTCGCCCTTGACCATGTCGTAGTCGACGATGATCGAGAGGGCGCATCCGACGATCTTGTCGTCGACGACCGTGACGATCTGCCCCTCGGGGAATATTTCTACCAGTTTGTGAATCTGTTCGCGGGTCCAGAACACGTCCTTGTCCGCATATACGCGGGTGAAGGATTGAGCCAGTTGGCGGTAGTCTTCCATCTGGAGGTTTCGGACCTCGACCCGGTTGATCTTGTGCGTGTCGGCCATTGGGAAGTCGTTTTTCGAAAGACGGCGCAAAAATAGCGATTTATCCGTTCCGTTATCCTCCGACCGGGCGACTTTTGCTGACAATAAGAGGGGAGGGGCCCCGTATGGCCCCTCCTCTGATCATCCGGTACTCCGCGCGGTCGATAACCTGCGCTCCGGAGTAGGTCTCGCTCGGTTACCGCACCTCCACGTTTACGTATACCGTATAGTATTCGTTCACCACGTACCGGTCTTTTCCCGAGATGCGTATCTGGATCGTGCGCGTTCCGTCGTCGGCACATATCGCGTACTCGAACTGCGAGGGATCGGCCGAGGGGTCCTCCCGGACCACAATTCCTGCGGCTTCCCAGTCGGCGACGATTTTTTTGGCCATGTCCGTAGCCTTTTTGTGGATCAAAGCCAGGGGCACCTCCTCGGGGAAGTTGATGCCCCGGATATAACTGAACAGATAGTCGTAGGATTCGAGCCGGTGTTCGCCCTCTTCGGAGAACGATGCCGAGGCTCGCGGGATGAAATTGTTGTAGGCGAGTTGGTATCCCCGCGATGCCGACATGGCGATCCAAACGGGTTCCGACAGGTCTGGCTCCCAGCCTTCGCGTTCCGAGAGCAGTGCGGCGGCTTCGTCATACGTAACGGGCGCTGACAATACACCCAGCGGATGGTCGATCATCGACAGGGCGGTCAGTTCCGTAGCAGCGAGTGCGGTTTCCGCTTCGGCTCTCCGTTGCAGGCTCCTTTCCCGCAAGGCCCGGGCCTCTTCCTGCCGCTTTGCCCCGCCGCCCTCCGCGAGTTTGGAAAAAGCCTCGTGCAGGAACCCTTCCTTGTGCTCCGATGCTTCTGCCTGGGCCTGTGAGGGTGTGTCCGTCGCGTCCGCCGCCGTTCCGATGGCTGCACTGCCGCCGGCATGCTTCTCCGAGGTCTCGGGCCAATAGGTTATGGTCCGCTTTTCGGTGCATATCTCGCCCTCCTCCTTGTATATCTTGCGTTCGGTCCAGTTACCCCGGTCGTCGAAGGCCAGGTATTCATACTTTTCCACATTTGTCGTGATTTCGTATGCGCAGTCTATGTAGTACGCTTCCGAGATTTGTCCGTTGGATCCGTAGTGGAATTCGGTAGCTTCTCTTATCGTGCCCTGGCTGGCTACACGCCCTTTGTCGTCGTATTCGATGTTGTAATAGGACGAATCGAAGGTGTCGTAGACATATTTCGAGATGCGTCCCTGTGCGTCGCGCTCGATTTGGAGCACCGGGCCGAATTTGGTCTCCGTGAGTTCCCCTGTCGACGAGAACGAGTAGAAATCCAGGAAGGTCGCTCCGGGACGGGTATATTTGACCGAGATTTTCTGGACGGGGCCTTTGGCCTCGAACAATTCGGCATCGTGGTACTGTGCGGCCGCGACGAATGGCAGGCACGCCGCTAACAAGGCGGCGATGGATCGGAAATTCTTCATCTTTTAGGATTTTGACGACTTAAAATTACCGAATTTTATGTTTCTCTATACATTCCTGCACACATTATTTTTCGCTTCCCGCTTTTACCCGTCCATATCCTCTCTTTCTGCTCCTTTTTTCTCTTTATCGCATTGTTACGGCATTGATTGCTCCTGCCATGTAAGGCAGCATACAAACTCGGTATGACCGATATGCCTTTTCGCGGGGAAGAGTATTATTTGCATGTCCGGTAGCTTGTGGGCGACATACCGGTATGTCGCTTGAAATAGCGGCCGAAGAATGATTGGTTCGGGAAATTCAGGTAATAGGCGATCTCCTGGATATTCATCGTCGAGTATTTCAACAGGTTCTTCGCCTCGAGCACCACGTATTCGTCGATCCATTCCGATGCCGTGCGTCCGGTGGTCGTACGCAGCAGGGTGGTAAGGTACTTCGGCGTCAGGTGCAAACGTTCGGCATAGAACCCCACACTGCGTTCCTGCATGTAGTGTTTCGATAACTCCTCCAGAAACGTATTGAAATAGGCCGTGTTTCGGTTCACGTGCGCGTTGCTGGAATCTTGAGCCAACTTGTCGATACGGGCTTCAATGGCCCGGCATATCCGGTAACATGTCAGTCGGAACAGCGAATACATGATTCCGGTCGAAATGACGTCTGTCAGTTGCTTGTGGCCCTCGGAGAAGATCTCATTGATCGAGTGTATGATCTCCTCCCATTCCGAATCGTTCAATTTCAGGCTCGGGGTTTCGCGAGTGGCCATGAAAAGATGTATAAGTTGCTTTTGGTCGATCTGCACCCGGTTGATGAAATCCTCCTCGCACAGAATGAAGTAAACCTCCGCATCTTCGTGTGACTTCACCTGTACGATCGACCCCGGCGTACATAGGAATATCATCTTCGGACCGATGACGCGTTGACTCAGGTTGGAATTCACGACAAGCGAACCTTTGGAACAAAGTACGGTCCCGAAGGCGTTGATACGGGTCGGAAACCGGAATAGATTCATCACCGTTTCAGATTTGACCTCGTACCGATGCCCCAAAATACAGCCATCATAATAAAGAACACCCTGCTGAGGCGGATGCATCTTCATCAAGGATGCAAGCGAAACACTCAAAATCTCCTTTTCTTCCATTTTGCACTTATTCTTTGCCACAAAGATAGCGATTTGTCCGCCGCTTTTTGCCAAAAAGTTCGGAATCGAACTTTTGGACCAATTCCTCCAACGACTCAAACTTTTCATGACGTCGTGAAACTACTTCCTTTGCATCGGAAACCAAGTGATAAAATTGTTTGATATGAAACGTGTGTTTTTTTTGGCCGCACTGCTTCTTGCAGGAGGCTGTTCATCCTCTGAAACTTCGTCTACCGTAACCCCATTGCGGGTCGGAACGTATGTCGCGGAGTCTCGAGAGGACATCAACTCCGGCATCTACGTCGGAGTGATCGAAGAGGAAGCATCTGCAGCGCTCAGTTTCCCTGTTGCCGGGACCGTCATAGCGCTGCCTGTGGAGGAGGGTACCCGTGTCCGGAAAGGACAGTTGTTGGCCGAACTCGATTCGACATCTGCCCGCCAAACTTATGAAGCCGCCAAAGCTACTCTTGAACAGGCTCGTGATGCCAGCTTGCGCCTGCAGCAGCTATACGATGCGGAAAGCCTTCCGGAGATTCAATGGGTTGAAGCCCAGACACGCCTCCAACAGGCGGAATCGGCCTTTGGAATCGCAGATAAAAATCTGAAGGATTGCCGGCTCTACGCTCCATTCGACGGAGTCGTAGGGCAGAAGCGTGCTGCCGTTGGTGAGACCGCACTGCCCGGAGCGCCCGTGTTGACGCTCCTCGGGATTGGACAGGTCAAGGTCCGTTTCTCGGTACCTGAACTGGAGATTGCCTCGATCGGCGCCGACAGCCGTATACGTGTCATCATCCCGGCTTCGGGTGACTCGGTTCATGTGGCCGGAGGCATTGAAAAGGGAGCTGTAGCCAATCCAGCAGCCCATACGTACGACGTGCGCGCCACGCTCGACAACCGCGATGAAACATTGCTTCCGGGAATGGTTTGCCGCGTGACGGCAACGCCCGCGATGGCTGTCGAAGAGGTCGCCATACCCGTTCGTGCCATTCAGCAGTCGGGAGACGGCAGTCGTTTCGTATGGCGCGTTCAAGGGGATTCGGTCGTGCGTGCCGAGGTGCGCACGGGGCGATTCGTCGGCAACGAGGTGGTGGTCGAGTCCGGTATCCGGCCCGGTGATCGCATTGTGACCGACGGCATGCAGAAAATAGGTCAGGGGTCCAAAGTCGTCCTGCAATGAAAGCCTCGAACAACATCATAGCGTGGTCGATGCGGAATTTCCGTATCACGTTTCTCATCGTCGGGTGCCTCTTCATCTTTGGCGTTTACGCTCTTGCGCATATTCCCAAGCAGGAGTTCCCCGAATACACAATACGGCAGGGGGTGGTAGTCGGGCTCTATCCGGGAGCCACGAGCGAGGAGGTTGAGGCGCAGTTGGCAAAGCCTCTCGAGCAGTTTTTAATGACCTACAAGGCGGTCAAACGGCGCAAGACTACTTCCACCTCCCAAAATGGTATGTGTTACGTCATGGTCGAGTTGAATGATGACGTAAACAACAAGGACGAGGTTTGGTCGAAGATTAAGCATGGACTTTCGTCGTTCAAGGCGCAATTGCCGGCCGGGGTCGTGGCACTGGTTGCTAACGACGACTTCGGAGATACCTCGGCGCTGCTCATCACGCTGGAGTCCGACACTCGCTCCTATCGCGAACTGAAGACGTATATGGATGAATTGAGCGACCGCCTGCGCCGTATCGAGTCGGTTTCAAACATCCGGCCCTACGGGGTACAACAGGAGCAGATTTCCGTATACGTCGATCGCGAGCGGTTGGCTGCCTACGGCATCGGTGAGAAGGTGATCTCCACAGCTTTGGCCGCCCAGGGACTGACCCCGACCGGAGGTTTGATCAGCAACCTCGACACCGAGACCCCGATCCACGTTGCAGCGTCGCTGGCCGGAGAGCAGGAGGTCGCCGATCAGATCATCTGGTCGGATCCCGACGGGCATGTGCTCCGCGTACGGGACGTGGCTCGTGTTGTAAGGGAATACGACGACCCAGACAGCTACATTCGCAACAACGGACACCGCTGCGTGCTGCTTTCGATGGAAATGCAGGCCGGGAACAATATCGTCGAGTACGGCGAGGAGGTTGACGAGGTGCTGAGGCAGTTTGTCGAGGAGGTGCTTCCCGAGGATGTCGTTGTCGAGCGCATCGCCGACCAGGCCAAGGTCGTCGGCGACTCCGTACATTCGTTCCTGAGAGACCTTTTCGTTTCGATGGCCATCATCATTGTCGTGATGATGCTCCTTTTCCCCTTCCGATCGGCACTCGTGGCTGCCATTACCATCCCGTTGTCGACATTCATCTCCGTCGGAGTGATGTGCCTCTGCGGGATCCCGCTCAACACGGTGACCCTCGCCGCCCTGATCGTCGTTCTCGGCATGATCGTCGACAACTCGATCGTCGTCATCGACGGTTACCTCGACTACCTTGGACGCGGCCATTCGCGCTGGTATGCTGCCGTGGAGAGCGCACGGGAGTTCTTCCCTTCGCTGTTGCTGGCTACGATCTGCATCTGCATGATCTTCTATCCGCTGCTTTTCACCATGACGGGCATGTTCCGCGACTTCCTGAACTTCTTCCCTTGGACGATCACCATCAATCTGATGGTTTCGCTGTTGCTGGCCGTACTTGTGATTCCCTTCCTGGAGATACTTATCATCCCCGTGGTGCAGCCGCACAAGGAGGGAAAGGTCGCCTTCACGGACCGTGTCCAGAACTATTACCGCCGTGTCCTGGCCTGGACATTCCGCCACGGCTGGCTTACTATCTCGATGGGAATCGCCTCGGTGATTATTGCTCTGCTGATTGTTCCGCAGCTCAAGTTCCGTATGGTTCCCTTTGCCGACCGCGATCAGTTTGCCGTGGAGATCTACCTGCGGCCCGATACGCCTGTCGAACGTACGGCAGCGGTTGCCGACTCGATGTACCGCGTCCTGCGCACCGATAAACGAGTAAAATCCGTGACGTCGTTTGTCGGATGCTCGTCGCCCCGGTTCCAAATGAGCTATGCTCCGCAAATAGCCGGGAAAAATTATGCGCAGTTCATCGTGAATACCACCTCGACTCAGGATACCGAGGATCTGCTTGACGAGTACGCTGACGTATGGGCCGACCATTTCCCGGAAGCCTATGTCAAGTTCAAGCAACTCGATTACCAGAACGTCCCCTCGTTGGAGTTTCGCTTCTACGGCGACGACCTCGATTCGCTGCACATGGCAGCTGAACGGCTGATGGCCCACATGCGGGATATTCCCGAGCTGCAATGGATTCATGCCGACTATGAGGACCCTCGGCCTATTGCCGAGGTGACGCTCAACCCTGTGACGGCGTCGCAACTCGGTGTCACGCGTGCGGTTACGGCGGCCAACCTCACCCTGGCAGCCGGAGACGTTGCGGTGGGGACCGTCTGGGAAGGGGATTACAAGGTCCCCGTGGTGCTGAAAAACGAGACTCCGAGCGGGGAGCGCAAGCTCTCCGACATCGGCGATACTTATATATCGTCGCTTGTTCCGGGTGTAAGCGTTCCCTTGCGACAGGTTGCAAAGGTAGAATCCCGCTGGAGTGAAACCAAGATTGTCCATCGTAACGGCATGCGCTGCATCACCGTTTCAGCGGACCTCAAGCGAGGAGTGAATGCCATGCAGATGACCTCCCGGATCCGGCAGATTCTCGACAACGACCTGTCATTGCCCCAAGGGGTGACCACGGAGATCGGCGGTGCTCGCGAATTTGACGAGGAGAACCTTCCGCCGATTATCTACGGACTGTGCATCTCGCTGGTCATCATTTTCTTCTTCATCCTCATCAACTTCCGCAAGTTTGGCATCTCACTGGTCATCATGGCGGCCATGTCACTTTGTCTGTTCGGGGCGATGGTCGGGTTATGGATCGCCAATTTCACCATCGGCCTGACCTCCGTGCTCGGTTTCATTACGCTGTTGGGCATGATCGTGCGCAATGTCATTCTCATGTACCAGCATGCCGAGGATAAACGCAAAATCTGCCACTGGTCGGCGCGCCTGGCCGCCTACGACGCCGGGAAACGGCGCATGGTGCCGATCTTTCTTACGACGGCCACAACCGCCGTGGGTGTCGTGCCGATGATGTTCGGAGGCAGCACCTTCTGGACTCCGGTCGGGGTCACGATCTTTGCCGGCGGTATCGGGGCGCTGATCCTCGTGGTGACGATTCTTCCGGTTCTCTATTCCAAAATCTACAAGTGATGAAAAAAACTCCGTTCATATATCTCTTTCTCATGGCGGGACTCCTTCCCGCCCTTCCGGCCGGGGCTCAACCCCTCACGCTCGAGGAGTGTCGCGAGTCCGCGGTCGAGCATAACCGTACGTTGCGCAACAGCCGTTTTGACCTGGAGGCGGCGCTCCAGACTCGTCGCGAAGCCTTTACCAATTATTTCCCGCAAATATCAGCATCGGGCGGGGCGTTTCAGGCTCAGCACGGGCTGGTGCAGGCCGATTTCGGGATGACGGTACCTCAGATAGGGACGATGAACCTCCCGATCTCGATGGTCAAAAGAGGCGTGTTCGGAAGCGTTACGGCCGTGCAGCCACTCTTTGCCGGATTGAAGATCGTCAACGGGAACAAGCTTGCCCGTCTGGGAGAGGAGGTTGGCGAACTCCAGCTCCGCAAAACCGAAAGCGAGGTGCGCGAACAGACCGACACTTATTACTGGCAGATTGTCTCGCTGAAGGATAACCTCTTGACTCTCGACGCCGTCGAGCGGCAGTTGGGGGAGATCTACCGCCAGGTCGAACTCTCGGTGAAGGCCGGGCTGGTGACAACCAACGACCTGCTGCGGGTTGAACTTCGGCAGCAGGAGGTTGCCTCCAACCGCCTGAAGGTCGAGAACAGCCTGAAGGTCGTGAAACTTCTGCTTGCCCAACATATTGGTGTCGACTGGCGCGAATTCGACATTGCGACGGAAAATTTCGCCGAGCCTGAGGCGCCCGGTACTTATTACGTTTGCGTGGAGGAGGCTCTCGACCGCAGGGCAGAATATCTGCTGGCCGAAAAGAATGTCGAGGCACAGAAGTACCAGAAGCGCATGGAACGGGGCAAGTACCTGCCGACGGTCGGTGTCGGGGCCGGGTATCTCTACTACAACATGACGGACAAGAACGTCGATGACGGAATGGTTTTTGCGCAGGTGTCGGTGCCCATCTCCGAGTGGTGGGGCGGCTCTCACGCGTTAAAGAAGGCCCGTCTCCGCGAGCAACAGGCCGAGAATGACCGATTGCAGGCCCGCGAACTGCTGGCCGTAGAGATCGAGAAAACCTGGAACGAAGTGCAGGAGGCTTATGCTCAGATTATGATATCCCGACGATCTGTCTCCTCTGCTACTGAAAACCTGCGTGAGAACCGGGCTTTCTACCAGGCAGGGACGGCCTCGTTGACCGACCTTCTCGACGCCGAAACGCTCTACACGCAGAGCTGCAACAACTATACGGCGGCCTGTGCCGCCTATCGTACGTCGTTGGCCCGCTACATGCGTGTGACCGGACGGTAGGGACTGTTGCATCACAAACATACGGCGGAATCCGGAGCGAGGGCACTGGATTCCGCCGTTTTTTGTTACAGACACAAGTCCATAACCATTTATTGCAATTCGTACGATTGTCGGGAAGTAGGGTTGAAGTCCGTGGAGCCTGCGGTTCAATCCCGCTTCTCGGAATGGATGCGTTTTTTCAGAAAGGCCTTCATCCAACGTTTTGAGCGCTGCCGCATTTCGAAAAAGAGCCGCATGACAGTCCCCTTTAGCTGGACGGAGTCCGTATTGACGTGAGCCAGCTTCGCATACGCTTCAAGGATGTGGAGATAGGCCGGGGCCGGGCACGACAGACGTCTCAGGTTGTCCAGGCGTTTTCTGAGCGAGAGCCGACGGCGGAACTGCATCCGGTTGGTATCGATTACCTGAAACCGATACCCGCCGCCCCCATCTTCCTGATAGAGGATGTTCCCTATGTTCAAATCCTTGTGCAGAACGCCCGCATCGTGCATGCGGAGCAGAAATGCCGCCAGGGCCTCGAGAACCGCAGCCGCTTCGGGATTTTGCGCATCGGGGCCCATGATCGGGCGTAGCGGTTTGTACTCTGAATAAAGCGCCACAAAATAACACATCTGCAATAACCCGTGACGGCGGGTCTCCAGGAAGGCGACCTCTGTGGGGGTATCGATTCCGAGGTTACGCAACCGCACCGCATGACAGTAGGCACGCTCGGCCTTGCTCTTGCGGAAAACTCCGTATGCCAAACGATTTATGTACGACAAATGCTCGTAACCCTTGACGACATACCGATGATCTCGGATTGCGAAGAGTTTGATCGTATTGCGACCTTTCTGCAATGTACGACCATTCTGTTCGAAATAGCCGGGACGGGCAAGCGAGCGGATAAAAGATTCCGATGCGGTATATTGTGGCGCGATTCTGATTCTCATTCTCATTGTATGTTGTTTAGCTCAAGGCCATGGAAGAATGTCTGTGAGCGAGCGTTGGGTTTTCTGTGCAAAAATGGTGTTTTTTTTGTGTGTGCGGTTATCCGTATCGGATGCAAATTGTCCTTAATCTCTTCTCGTCAGGTTGTTTTGAAACACCCTGCCGGGAATCGGCAGTACAGATCATAGCGACCTTTACTGCCAATGTCGTAGTTCCCCGAATCCGGGTGCTTTATGGTGCCGTCGGGAGCTCTACGATCAGGTATTCGCCGACCGCATGCTGCCGTTTGTCGGCCACGAATTGCTGCATGCGGGCATCTTTGCGCAATTTGTCCGCGGGAAGCAGCAAAATCCCGTCCACATACGCTCCGGAACACAACCCTTCGGCGGTCGCCTCCACTACCGGCTGCCCCAGATAGGCATCCATCGACTCTGCCCGGCGGATCTTCCAGACGTAGCAGTTCGCCGCTCCGTTTGCGCGGATGAATTGTCCGGCCTCCTGACACAGTGTGCCGTAACCCAGGCGGACGTTCAACTCCGGGAGAGCCATGCTGCCGATGAAAACGGCAAGCAGCAGGCCCGCCGCTGCCGTATTGACGGAGGCGTGAAGTTCACGGCGCCTCCACAACAGCAGCAGGGTCGCCATCCCAGAAACCGAGAGGACTCCCGCAGCGGCCATGCACCAGACATTGTCCAGGAACATGTATTCGGTGTGGTGCCTCAGCAGGAGCAACGCAGGCAAGGCTGCCGTCCATACCGCGGCCGGGATTGCCACGGCGGCTTTCATCCATCCGGCTACGGGCATGCGGTGCAGGAGCATTGCTGCCAGATAGATGATGAAGGGGAATGCCGGAGCCAGATAGACGGCCAGTTTGGAACTGAAGAGCGACAGCATGACCAGCGTTGTCAGGACAATGGTCAGGAAGAAGCGCTCCAGTGCGGTCAACCGGATGCGGCGGACAAGTGCCGCCGCCAGGGTGCCGATCGCGAGCAGCGACCACGGGGCCAGCGAATACCACACCGTCGCGAGGTAATACCATACGGGTTCCTTGTGATGGAACGCATCCACCGCGCGGTCGAGGGTCTGGTGGAAGAGCAGGTTGTTCAGGTAATCGGCTCCTCCCTCGATCCATGCCAGGGTGAACCATACCGCACAGCCGGCCCCGATGATCCCCCAGGTCCGCCATCCGCAGTAGCGGCCGATCTGTCCGGGTTGCCGCTGGACAACCAGGAAAACCACGACCGAAAGGATGGGGACGAGCAGCCCGACCGGACCTTTGGTGAAGAGCGCCAGCCAGGTGTAGAACGGGAAGAGCACTTGTTCCCGCTTCGGGTTGCCGACGCCGGTGTAGCAGCGCCAAAAGGAGCGGAGTGCCAGCGTGATGAACAGGCACATCAGCATGTCCATACGCACGAATACCGCCAGCCCGAGGAACAGCCCCGAAGTCATCAGCACCAGCGCGGAGGTCGTCCGGTCGCGGTCGCCGAGCGCCTCCCTCGTCCAACGGTCCATCGCACGGAGGATGCCGAAGGCCGGAAGCAGTGAGAACAGCGCGAGAAACCACATGCAATGCCTGCCGAAAAGCGACTTGCCGAGCATGACGATCCACAGGTAGAGCGGCGGTTTGTCGGCATAGGGTTCGCCCTGATGGGTAAACGCGAACCAATGGCCCTCGCGGAGCGCTTCGTCGGCGATGCTCAGGTAACGAAGCTCGTTCGAAGGGGTGAAATCCCGCAGGATCGTCACCGGCAGCAGGGCCAGGAGAAACACGAGCAACAGACGGGCGAGACTATATTTTTTCATGGCGGCTTTTGTATCCGATAAAGAGGTTGCGCGCATAGGCCGCGAATCCGAACGACTGGCCCAGAATCAGCACTGGGTCGAGCCGGATTGCCCCGTAGCAGACGATCATGGCCGATCCGACAAGGCTCATCACCCAGAATCCCGCCGGGAGGCTCGACTCCCCGTGCCGTGCCGAATAGATCCATTGGTAGATGAAGCGCAGGGAGAAGATGGTCTGACCGAGGGAGCCGAACAGTAGCAGGCCGAGCGGGATTTCGTCGTTTTGCAGGAAGTTCTCGACAAAGCGCCCGGCATGTCCGGCGATGGCGGCAACGGCTACAACGGGAGTGACAAGCAGCACAGTCCGCAGCAACACCGGCATTTTCCGGTAGACTCCCTTGAGGTTGAGATTCCATAGGTAGATGTAATAGGAGATCAGCTGGCCGAGGATGATGGCAAAATCATCGCGCAGCCATCCGTAAAGGAACAGCAGCCACGACCCGGCCAGCGAACAAATCCAATAGGCAGAAGGGGATACGATCCGGTGGGCCCGTTCGGAGAGAATCCACTGGACCACGATCCGCGCCGAAAAGAACAGCTGAGCCAGAAACCCGATGGCATAAATCCACCCCATGACTTACAGCGAGGTTTGTCCGATCCGGTAATTGATCGCCCGTTTGCGCATCCAACGGTAGGCGAAACAGTCCATCAACGGAGCGACGAGCCGGTTCCACAGGTGGAATTTCGACTTTCCGGCCGTCCGGGGATAGTGGGGTACGGGGACTTCGGCATAGGAGGCTCCCTCCTGTAACAGGACGAGTGCCGGCAGGAAGCGGTGCATGCCCTTGAAGAGCGGAAGCCGCCGGGCCGTTTCGAGGCGCATCACCTTGAGCGGGCAACCCGTATCGGTGGCGCCGTCGTGGGTCATCATCCGGCGGAACGCATTGGCGAACCTCGATTGGAACCGCTTGAAAAGGGAATCTTTCCGACCCGTGCGGACTCCGGTGACGAGCTGGTGGTCCGGGATCAGCGGCAGCAGGCGTTCGAAATCTTCGGGACGGGTCTGCAGGTCGGCGTCGATGTAACCCACGAGCGGGGATTCCGTGTGGTCGATGCCGGCCTTGAGCGCTGCACTCAACCCTGCATTGCGGGTAAAGGAGAGATAATAAAAGTGGGCGTAGCGACCGCAGGCGAGTTTCAGCAGGTCCGGACTGCCGTCGGTCGAACCGTCATCGACAAAGAGTACGCACGTGCGGCGCTTCGCTGTCGGCAGATAACGCTGAAAGGCCTCTTCGAGCCGGGCGATGTTCTCCTGCTCGTTGTAGACGGGGCAAATAATAGTAAAGTCGTATTCAGAGGTATGATTCATGGCGGAAAATAGGTTTATTGATTCAATAAGGGGTTACGGTCGGAAAGATACCACTGCACGAAATGCCCGATGCCCGTTCTCAGGGGAACGCGGGGGTGGAAGCGGATTTTTCGTTGCAGTTTGGAGGTGTCGGCCCACGTGCGCGGCACATCGCCCGGCTGCATGGGCTGCAGGTCGAGTTGCGCTTTGCGCCCGAGCGCTTTTTCGAGCGTGTGAACGAAGTCCATCAGCGGCATGGGACGTCCGCAACCGATGTTGTAGATTTCGGTCGGAATCTTACCCGAAGGGGGTTGGTCCAGCAGCCGCATGATCCCCTCCACGATGTCGTCCACATAGGTGAAGTCCCGTTGCATGTCGCCGCCGTTGAAGAGGCGTATCGGCTCTCCGGCGAGGATCGCCCGCGAGAAGAGCATCGGGGCCATGTCGGGGCGTCCCCAGGGCCCGTAGACCGTAAAGAACCGCAGTCCCGTGAGCGGAAGTCCGTACAGCCTGGCATAGACCTCGGCAATCAGTTCGTCGCTGCGCTTTGTCGCCGCATAGAGCGATACGGGGTGGTTCACGGCATCCTCCTCCGAAAAGGGGACCTTCGTGTTGCCGCCGTAAACCGAACTCGACGATGCGTAGAGCACATGCTTCACGGCATGGCGGTGGCAGCATTCGAGCAGGTCGACGAACCCGAAGACATTGCTGTCGACATAGGCATAGGGATTTTCGAGCGAATAACGCACGCCGGCCTGCGCCGCCAGGTTGACGACCCGGTCGAAGCGGCCCTCCGCAAACAGACGTTCGAGTGATCCGCGATCCTCGAGCTGGAGTTTCCGGAAGCGGAAGGCCGGAAAGATTGCGGAAAAGTAGTTTGCCCCGTAGATGAAATCTGTCGCCTCGATGCCGAACTCCGAGAGCCGCGCATGTTTAAGCCGCACATCGTAGTAGTCGTTGAGCGAATCGATACCCACGACCTCATGCCCGGCGTCGAGCAGACGCCGGCACAGATGATAGCCGATAAATCCTGCGGCTCCCGTTACCAGAATTCTCATATTCGTTCAATTTTATCCGATGGAGCCGATCTTGGGATCGGTTTCATGCGATATATTTCTGAAATTCAATGTATTTGTATTTGTATATTTCCTGTTCTCTGGCTTTGAAGCGGTAAAATAACCGTATCGGAATGGATTTACGGTTATCTTTTTCAGGTATAAATTATCCGATATGTTTCATTGGATTCATTCAGGACAAACAAACGAACAAATCGAACAATCGTTCGTCTATCCGAAGAGCAATGTCACGATGGATCTTAAAAAAACTTTTTGCCGGGGCATCCCGCCGGTTGACTCGGGCAAACAGGGCCGGATCCGAGGACAACATCCTCCGGACGACCGGTTTTTGTTGTACGATAATTTCTGGATGTTGTTCAAAATGTAGCATGAAAAGTGTTGTCCCGAGGCTTATGGAATATTCCTAAAAGATCTGTAGCCGAGTTTGAAAAAGAACGGGAATCCACCTGCCGTTGGACCTCATGTCGTACAGATACAGAAGTCCGGGGTAGGGTATCCGCCGATAGGATGCATCGAAGGAATATAGTTGATGTATTGATGCTTATATTTCTGTTTTATAGTGCATTATTGCGCGTGCGTGAGAACAGTTTTCATGTTGCTTGGAGCCAAGTATCGGTTGGGCTACGAACGAAATATAATTGCCCTCGCCACAATGCCTGATAACAGTCTTTTTATGGTTGGAATGCTTGCGTCCTGTATTCGAAAAAAAGACTATTTATGTTCAAAATGTCCCTGAAATACGGTGTTTGCATGCTATGGATAAAATTATTACTTTGCATAAAATATGGATGGAAACATCGAAATATTGATTGTCTTTACGGGACTTTGCCTGATGATGGGAGCACTGATCGCCGACTGGTTGCGGCCCGGCTTCGTGCTGTTCTCGGGCGTGGTGTTTTTCATGTGCACGGGAATTCTGTCGCCACATGAAGCGCTTGCTGGTTTCTCCAACGAAGGCATGATCACCGTGGGACTGTTGTTCCTGATCAGCGAAGGCGTACGTCGCAGCGATGCGTTGGGACACTTGGTCAAGTGGTTGCTACCCGCCCGACGCGGCATGTCCGTACGTAAGGGATACCTGCGTATTCTGCCGTCGATCGCTTCGGTGTCTGCATTTTTGAACAATACGCCTGTCGTGGTGGTTTTCATTCCAATTATCAAGGAATGGGCACGAAAATCGGGACTCGCTGTACGAAAATTCCTCATACCGCTCTCCTACGCAGCCATTCTGGGCGGCATGTGCACATTGATAGGAACATCGACCAATTTAGTTGTGCACGGCATGATGCTCGACGCCGGATTCGACGGTTTCACGATGTTCGAACTGGGGAAAGTCGGAGGGTGTATCGCCATCGTCGGAGGTCTTTATCTGATCTTTTTCGGGGACAAACGGCTGCCTGGAGATACGCCCGACGGCGAATCGGCTTGCGATGAAGAAACGAACCACATGGTCGAAGCCGTTTTAGGCCCTCGTTTTCCGGGTATCAACCGTCCCTTTACGGAGTTCGATTTCAAGAGTCACTACGGAGCAGATGTCTGCGCCATACGTCGCAACGGCAGGGAGTTGCAAGAGTTGCGGAAGGCGGTATTCCGTGCCGGCGACACATTGGTGCTCAATACCGACGGTTCGTTTATCGAGACGTGGGGGGAGTCGCGTGTTTTTCTGATGCTGAGCAACGGCTCGGAGCATCGGCCCGAGTGCCCCCGATGGAAGAAATGGCTTGCCCTGGGACTGCTGATTGTCATGATCGCCGGAGCCACATTCGGAAGCATGCCCTTTATGGCGGATTTGCTCCCGGGCATGCAGCTTGACATGTTTTTTTGGGTCAGCATCGTAGCGGTGCTGATGGCCTGCTTCAACATTTTCCCGGCCAAGAAATACACGAAATTCATTTCGTGGGATATCCTCATTACGATCGCTTCGGCGTTGGCCATCAGCCGTGCCATGGTCAATTCGGGCCTTGCCGACTGGATTGCCGCGGGGCTCACGGGGCTCTCGGGCGTCGCATCGCCGTGGATCGTGCTGGCCGTGCTTTACATCACGACCAACCTCATCACCGAATTCATCACCAACAATGCTGCCGCCGCATTTGCATTCCCCGTAGCGCTGTCGGCCGCCGCGCAACTCGGCATGGATCCCATGCCCTTCTTTGTGGCGATCTGTATCGCTGCATCGTGCAGTTTCTCCTCGCCGATCGGTTATCAGACCAACATGATTGTGCAGGGCATCGGCAACTACCGTTTCCGCGATTTCGTGCGGATCGGCCTGCCTTTGAATATCATCGCGTTCGTCGTGTCGATGGTCCTCATTCCGCAGTTCTGGCCTTTCGAAGCAGTGGCAGCCTAACCCCTATTCTCCATGGAAAACATTCATCCGATTTTCGACCGCACGGAGTCCCGTACAGACAAGGAGCGTCTGCTCGGGCACCGCGGTACAGTCGTCTGGTTCACGGGGCTTTCGGGCTCCGGGAAGAGTACCCTGGCCATCGCTCTCGAACGCGAACTCTCCGCACGCGGCATCCTTTGCCGGATTCTCGACGGCGACAATGTCCGTTGCGGTATCAATGCAGGGTTGGGATTTTCCGAAGCCGACCGTCGGGAGAACATCCGCCGTGTGGCTGAGGTCTGCCGGCTCTTTGTCGACACGGGTGTCGTGGTGCTTGCCTGCTTCGTAAGCCCGACGCGCGAACTGCGCGGCATGGCCCGGGAGATCGTCGGTGCGCGGGATTTTTGTGAAGTGTATGTCGCCACGCCGCTTGCCGAGTGCGAGCGCCGCGACGTGAAGGGCCTCTACGCCAAGGCCCGACAGGGCGGGATCCGCGATTTCACGGGCATCTCGGCTCCCTTCGAGGAGCCCGAGCACCCCGCGTTGCGCATCGACACCTCGGGGCGGAGTGTCGGGGAGTGCACCGACCGGATTCTGGAGACGATCCTGCCGGAGATCAAGTTGAAATGAAAACAGAAAAAGAGATGGAAAACTGTCAGTTGAGCCATTTGAAAGCTCTCGAAACCGAGGCCATACACATCATCCGCGAAGTGGCGGCCGAATTCCGCAATCCCGTCATGCTTTACTCCATCGGCAAGGATTCGTCGGTGATGGTACGCCTGGCCGAAAAGGCCTTTTACCCCGGGAAGGTACCCTTCCCGCTGATGCACATCGACTCGAAGTGGAAATTCCGCGAGATGATCGAGTTCCGCGACACGTATGCCAAGAAGTACAACTGGGACCTGATCGTCGAGTACAACAAGGAGGCCTACGAGGCCGGTGTCGGGCCCTTCACCCACGGCAGCCGTGTCCATACCGACCTGATGAAGACCCAGGCGCTGCTGATGGCCCTGCGCAAGTACAAGTTCGACGCCGCATTCGGCGGTGCGCGCCGCGACGAGGAGAAGAGCCGTGCCAAGGAGCGCATCTTCTCGTTCCGCAACGAGTTCCAGCAGTGGGACCCGAAGAATCAGCGGCCCGAGCTGTGGGACATCTACAATACACGCATACACGAGGGCGAGAGCATCCGCGTCTTCCCGCTCTCGAACTGGACGGAACTCGACGTCTGGCAGTACATCCGTCAGGAGCGTATCCCCATCGTACCGCTCTATTTCGCCAAGGAGCGCCCGGTGGTCGAGGTCAACGGCAACCTGATCATGGTCGACGACGACCGCATGCCCGAGGAGTTGCGGCGCAAGGCCGAGATGCGCAAGGTGCGCTTCCGCACGCTGGGCTGCTACCCGCTGACGGGGGCCGTCGAGAGCGAGGCCGACACCATCGAGAAGATCATCGAGGAGATGATGACCACGACACGCTCCGAGCGCACGACGCGCGTGATCGATTTCGATCAGGAGGGTAGTATGGAGCAGAAGAAACGCGAAGGATATTTTTAACGGAAAGGAACATGGCACGCAACATAGAGGAATTTCTCGCACAGGACGAACGCAAGGACCTGCTGCGCTTTTTGACGGCCGGCTCGGTCGATGACGGAAAGTCGACGCTCATCGGACGGCTGCTCTACGACAGCAAGAAGCTCTACGAGGATCAGCTCGACGCCCTCGAACGCGACAGCAAGCGGTGCGGCAATGCGGGCGACCATATCGACTACGCCCTGCTGTGCGACGGGCTGAAGGCCGAGCGCGAGCAGGGGATCACGATCGACGTGGCCTACCGCTACTTCGCCACCAACCG
Source organism: Candidatus Alistipes intestinipullorum (assembly GCA_019113885.1). Lineage (GTDB taxonomy): Bacteria > Bacteroidota > Bacteroidia > Bacteroidales > Rikenellaceae > Alistipes > Alistipes intestinipullorum. The sequence continues at coordinate 18,074 of DXGO01000021.1, forward strand.
CCGCAAGTTCATCATTGCCGACACGCCGGGACACGAGCAGTACACGCGCAACATGATTACGGGAGGCTCGACGGCGAACCTGGCCATCATCCTGGTCGACGCCCGCACGGGCGTCATCACGCAGACACGCCGTCACAGCTACCTGGTCTCGCTGCTCGGAATCCGCCACATCGTGTTGGCCGTCAATAAAATGGACCTTGTGGATTACTCCGAGGCGCGTTTCCGCGAGATCGTCGGCGAATACCGGGCCTGGATCGACTCTCAGCAGCTCGACATCCCCGACCTGCAATGTATCCCGCTCTCGGCGCTCGAGGGCGACAACGTCGTCGAACGCAGCGCACGCACGCCCTGGTACGAGGGGCCGTCGCTGCTGCGCCACCTGGAAACCGTCCCGATCGACCGCGACATCAATCTCCACGACTTCCGCTTCCCGGTGCAGTACGTGCTGCGCCCCGATGCCGACTTCCGCGGCTACAGCGGCAAGATCGCTTCGGGTATCGTCCGTCCCGGCGACCCGGTCGTTGCCCTTCCTTCGGGCCGCACGTCGCACATCGCGCGCATCGTCACCTACGACGGTGACCTCGACGAGGCCTTCGCCCCGCAGTCCGTGACCCTGACGCTCGAAGACGAGATCGACCTTTCGCGCGGCGAGATGCTCGTGCATCCCGATCGCCTGCCGCACGTCGGCCACCGCTTCCGGGCCATGATGGTCTGGATGGACGAACACCCGTTGGACCGCTCGAAGGCCTTCTACCTCAAGCACACGACCCATACGACCCGTGCCCACGTCGAGGCAATCCACCACCGTGTGGAGATCAACGTCGGCGAGACGGTCGAAGCCGACGGCATGCAACTGAATGAAATCGCCCTGGTGTCGCTTACGTCCGATGCTCCGTTGATTTTCGACGGATACCGTGAGAACCGGCAGACGGGAGCCTTCATCCTGATCGATCCCGTGACGAACTTCACATCTGCCGTGGGGATGATCGTCGCCCCCGAGGCCGGGAAGGAGGTGGTCGGAGATGCGGAGCCGGAACAGATTGTCATCGACCTTTCGGACAGCGGCATAGCCCCCGAGCACGATGCGGCGATCTCCGCATTTTGTCGCCTGCTCCGGGAGAAGACCGGAATCGAAATCGAATGTATCAGAAAATAGCGGACCGTTATGGGTATTCTGAACCTGAATTTCAATGATTTGCCGATCAATACGCTGGTGGGTGCCGACCGGAGAACCTTCGAGGCGGTGACCCGCGGGGCGGAGATCGATGAGACTTACCGCCGCAAATATCGGTTGACGAAACACATCCGACAACTGCTCGATCCTTTCTATCGGATCAACGAGCGGTGCTATGCGAAATTGCCCGAAATGACGGACATGGAGGCTCCGGTCTTTATCATCGGACATTGGCGCAGTGGCACGACCTACGCGCACAACCTGCTGTCGTGCGACGGAAGGTTCGGTTATTGCTCGACCTACCAAACGGTTTTCCCGCATCTGATGCTGTGGGGCCGGCCTTTTTTCAAACGATGCATGGCCGCAGTGATGCCGTCGTCGCGGCCTACCGACTCGATGAAGCTGGGCGCGGACCTTCCGCAGGAGGAGGAGTTCGCGCTGAGCAACATGACCCCTTGCTCGCACTACCATTTCTGGATGTTCCCGAGACGCATGGCCGAATACCGTGACCGGTATCTTACCTTCGCCACCGCTACGGAGCAGGAGCGCGAGGAGTTTCTCGCGGCGCAGGACAAGGTGATGCGCATTGCGCTGCACGTTTCGGGCAAACGGCAGTTTCTGAGTAAGAATCCTCCCCATACGGGACGCGTCCGCATGTTGCTGGAGCATTATCCCCATGCGAAGTTCATCTATCTGATCCGTAACCCGTATGTTGTCTATGAATCGACGCGCAATTTTTTCCGCTCGACCCTTGAGGCCGTACGCATGCAAACATTTCCGGCCGAGCAACTCGAACATGAAATCCTGCTGAATTACCAGGCGTTATACGAGCATTACGAAAGTGATAAGAAACTGGTTCCTGAAGGACAACTCGTAGAGGTGCGTTTCGAGGAGTTGGAAGCGGCCCCGTTGGAGGTTACGGAACGAATCTATGACCAGTTGTCGCTCGGGGAGTTCCAAAGCGTGCGTCCGGCCATGGAGCGCTATCTGGCTACCCAACAGAATTTCCGCAAGAAGGAATACGTCTTTGACCTGCAAACGATGCTGACCGTAGAACGGTATTGGGGCGATGCCATCAGACAGTGGGATTACCGGCCATGACGGACCATGTCGCACAGCATTCAGTTTGTTTGTGTGCCGCACAGTAAAATATTCGAGGATGTCAATCCGCTTGCGGACGCCGTAGATAAAAAATCCCGGATGATTAACAACTAATCATCCGGGATTTTCTCTCTGTACC
>DXGO01000002.1 GCA_019113885.1 Candidatus Alistipes intestinipullorum
GGTTGATGAAGATGCAGACGGTCTTGGTCTTTGCGATGCTGGCTGTCAACTTACGCAGGGCCTGCGACATGAGACGAGCCTGCAGTCCCATCTTTGCATCGCCCATTTCGCCCTCGATCTCGGCCTTGGGGGTCAGGGCGGCGACGGAGTCGATGACGATGATGTCGATGGCGCTCGAACGAATCAGCGAATCGGCGATTTCGAGGGCCTGCTCGCCGTTGTCGGGCTGTGAGATCAGCAGGTTGTCGACATCGACGCCGAGTTTCTGTGCGTAGAAGCTGTCGAAGGCGTGCTCGGCGTCGATGAACGCCGCGATGCCTCCGGCCTTCTGGGCCTCGGCGATGGCGTGGATGGCCAGCGTGGTCTTACCCGACGATTCGGGGCCGAAGATCTCAATGACGCGGCCCTTGGGGTAACCTCCGACGCCGAGGGCCATGTCGAGGGTGATCGAGCCGGTGGGGATCACCGGGATGTCGTTCACCTCGGCGCTGTTCATCCGCATGATCGAGCCCTTGCCGAAATCCTTCTCTATTTTTTGCATGACGGCGTCCAGCACCTTGAGCTTGTCCGCGTTTACTTGTACTTTTTCTGCCATATTTCTTGTATAGTTTTTCTTGCCATGCCCGGTGTATCCGGGTCCTGTTTCTTTGTTTTTATTCCGTTTTTCGGGCCTCGGCTGCCGGGGCCGTCCGTTATTTTGTCACCTGTTCTGTCGCCTCATCCGGTCGAGAGCCCGCTGCTGGTCGGAGCGCTTGTCGGCCTGGGCGTCGCGGCGCATCGGGAACGAGAGGTTCCTGGCATCCAGCTCCCGGTCGGGATAGGGACTCCAGTTGCCGTTGTTGCCGACGCTGAAGCGCCAGTCTCCGGCCACTACCGAGGGGTCCTGGGGCTTCATGCTCCGGGGAGCCTCGGCCACGGCGTCCATCGCCTGCCGGATGGCCCTTTCGCGCTGTGCCCTGCGGATCCGCATGCGCGCCTGCAGGATCGGGTCGCTCTGTTCACGTATCAGCGGGAGGTCTTTCTCCACGGGTTGCAGGCGGATGTCCATCTCCCCTGCGGCCTTATGGGCCATCTTGTTCAACGCCCCGGCGCCTGCCCCTGCCCCGAATCCCGGTTTTTCGGACTGCTGCCCCCTGACTTCGGAAACGCCTCCCGCCGCTCCGAGCCACAATATCCCCACTGCCAGCCATCCGAGGTTGCAAAACCCGGATTTCGGTCCTTCACGGTGCAGTATGCGGTTCGAGGCAGCCATGCCGTTCGGTTTTATGCCTCCTTGTAGGCGTCGATGATCTGTCGGTAGTGGTTCTTGGTGTCCACCTTGCGGAAGATCTTCTCGATACGCCCCTCGGAGTCGATGACGAAGGTCGTGCGCACGACGCCCATGTACTTGCGTCCGTACATCGACTTTTCGGCCCAGACGCCGAAGGTCTCGCAGACCGAATGGTCGGTGTCAGCCAGCAATGTGAAGTTCAGCTCGTGCTTCGCGCAGAAATTCCGGTGCGAACGTTCGCTGTCGGGGCTCACGCCTACGATGCGGAATCCCATGCGGGAGAGCTCCTCCTTGCCGTCACGCAGGCTTTTGGCCTCGAGCGTACATCCCGAGGTATTGTCTTTTGGGTAGAAGTAGAGGATCGTGCGCTGTCCGCGGAGGTCGTCCGACGTAAAGGGCGTGCCGTCCTGCGTGGTGGATCGAAATTGGGGAGCCATCTCCCCTTCCTGCAACTGTGCCATGTCGTTCCGATAAGTCGATAATACCTTTCAAAGATAGTAAAAATCCCGATATATCTACCCTTTCGGGCTCATTTTTTTGCCGCCTAATCCCACTGATAGGTCACTTCGATCTGTTCGTTGAACTCCTCCTGCGTGGTGTTGATCCGCTGGCGGCAGGCCGGGCAGCGGATGGCTGTTTCGGTTTCGACGTATTCGCCGCACCCCACGCACATCGGCAGGATGCCGTATCCGGGCTGCATGTAGTGGTCGAACTCGGCACCGCAGTGCTTGCATCTGATCTTGTAGGCTGTTCCCATAATCGTAACGTTTTTATTGGTTCACGTTACAAAGGAACGGCACCGGAATGACAACTTGTGACACAGTGTCAAAAATAAAGGCCGTAATGATACGAATTCCGTTCCCGGGGGGCGATTTCCGCCCCTGCGAAGCTGTCGACGCTTATCTGACAACCCAGCGGTTCAGGTGGTTGCCGGGCGTTTGGAGCACGAACTTGTAAAATTTCGATTCGGGCAGACGCTCCCCTTTCACCCGATAGGTTTCGTCGGAGGCGGGAACGGTTGCCAGCTCGACCCACTCCTCCTTTTCTCCGGTTTTGAAGCGGTTGTCGGCTGCCATGTAGACCGTGACCTCCGCCTGCGGATTCAGGCATCTCCACGACAGTACGATATCGTCGTCGTACGGGGAGCTCTTCATCTCCGCGATGTCGACCGGCCCGACGAACGGCATGCCGTCCTGCTCCCACCGCACGTCCCGGGGCATGTCGAATCCCATGAAACGGCATATCGACGGCGTAATGTCGGTAATGGCCAGCTGCCCGTCGTGGAAATGGCCGTTCACGGGGCGGTTCGTCGCTATCCACGTCGTCCGTTCGCGTTCGGACTGCCCGCCGTGGCCGTGGCCGTTTTCCGTGCGTCCGTGGTCGGTTGTGACCACCACCATCCACTCCTCGTCGAAATTGGCCTCGCGGAACCTGACGGCTTCCCAGATTTCACCGATCTGCCGGTCGGCTTTGATCGTGTATTCGTCGAAGAACGCACCGTTTCCTTCTATGTGTCCGGCATCGTCGGTGTACCACAGGTACACCCAGCTCAGGTCGGGGGCGTCTTCCCGGATGCCCCGGGCCGCCTCCCGGGCGACATGTTCGTCGATGTCGAAGATATGGAGCTCCTGCTCCCTTTTCGGGAAACGCACCGTATCGAGGTCGTACCCGTCGCACACGTAGTCGATCTTCAGGTTTCCGGTTTCCGGTTTGCCCTCTCCGAGGAGTACGGTCCGGTTGTCGGTCCAGCTCGAATAGATCGCCGTCGTGTAATTGTCGCTCTGTTCTTTGGCAATCCGGAAGATCGTCCAGTAATTGTAGTTGGGTTTCAGGTTGGAATTTCCTCCGACGTTGTGTTTGTTCATCCAGGTCGCCGTCAGCAGGTTCGTGTAGCCGATGGCCGAGATGGTCGGGGTTTGCGAATAGCCGCCCACCTCACCGCCCGTGTAGGCCCGTGCATACGAACCGTGCGCCGCAATGTCGTCGATGGCGGGGGTCTGCAGCCGTTCGATCATGTCGGCGGGAACTCCGTCGATGATGATGAACACCGCTTTCCGGGTCTGGGCCGCGGCGGATGCTCCAATGAGAAGGAGTGTCCAAGCAAGGAGTTTGAACTTCATGGCGTGTATTTATTCAGCGGTGGAACAATGCGGTTCCTCAAATTGCGGAACCTTACTTCGAGATCGGCTGCAACTCGCCGGTCGTGGAGTCCATGATGTACCCCTTGACGACGATGTCGTCGGGTACGAGCGGGTGGTTGCGCACCAGGTCGACCGTCTCGAGCACGGCGGCCTCGGTGTCGTCGAATCCGTGGAGCCACTCGTCGAGGTCGATGCCGCAGTGCTTCATCAGGGTGATGTGCTGCTCGGGAATCCCCCGCTCCTTCATCCGGTGCTGCATCTCGGCGCTGTCCATCCCCTGCACGCCGCAATGGGTGTGTCCGATGATCATCACCTCCGTGACGCCCAGTTCGTAGATGGCCACCAGCAGGCTGCGTACCGTGCTGTCGAAGGGGTTGGTGATCGTGCCTCCGGCGTTCTTAATGATCTTCACGTCGCCGTTTTTGAATCCGAGGGCCGCGGGGAGCAACTCCACGAGGCGCGTGTCCATGCAGGTGACGATGGCGATGCGTTTGTTGGGGTATTTGTCCGTAATGAAGCGCTCGTAGCCCTTCTCGGCCACGAAGCGGCGGTTGTATGCGAGAATTTCGTCGATCATGTGCTGTGAGATTTGTCTGGTTATTTCAGGTTTTCAGCGATATAGCGTTTGATGTATTCCGTAAGCTCGGGGCATTCGACAATACGGATGTCGTCCAGGAGCCCCACGACGAAGCGTCCCACCCCGGCCATCGACGCCACTTCGGTGTCGAGCAGCCAGCGGCCCCGGCCCGCCGGGCGGACGTCGCGTTCGGCGAGCGGATACTCCTCGCAGAGGAGGTTGTAGGCCAGTATCCCCAGTTCGAGCCGCACGCGGTGGCGCCGCTCGCCGTGGATGCGGAAGGCGTCGATAAACCCCTCGCGGTGCTCCTCGGCGTGCTGCCAGGGGGTGTCGGTGGGCTCTACCTCGCCGATGCGGGCCGTCTTGAAGAGCTTGTTCGCGCCGTCCTCCGTGTCGAAGCACCATACCTGCACGTAGTTGGTCGTGAAGGCGAAGGGCTCGACCCGCCGGTCGCGCACCTCGCCGCCGTGGGCCGACTGGTAGCCGTGCAGCACGACCTGGCGTTGCTCCTCAATGGCCTCGATGAGGCGGCGGATGTTCGGGGCGTTCTTGCCGCGCACGACCGTGTCGGCCAGCGTGCGGTTGTCGTAGATCGAATAGAGCTTGCGCTTGAGGTTCTGTTTCAGGAGGTTCGTGTCGTCGATATTCTCGATGGCGCTCTTCAGGATCACGGCCTCCTCCTCCGTAAAGTGGACCAGCTGGGAGATGTCGCGGAAATGGGGCGACTCCTTGTCGAGGCGGATGCAGTCGCCCGACTTCTTGATGACGAAGCCCGCCTCGCGGAAGGTGTCGATGTAGCGGTAGACGGTGCGGCGCGACATGTCGAGGCGCTCGGCCAACTGGTCGACGTTATAGGTGGTGTTTGCCGTGAGCAGCTTCATCAGCCGCAGCAGGCGTTCGAGTTTCGGTTGGTCCATAGTCGGCGGAGTGTCGGGTTTATTCCAGGAGTTGTGCGACTTTCTCGGCAAGGGCCTCGCCGCGGAGGTTCTTGGCCACGATGCGCCCGTTGCGGGCGTCGATCAGGAAGCAGGCCGGGATGCCGGAGAGCGCATAGTCGTTCCACGCCTCGGTTTCGCGCGGCGCACGGCCGAATCCCGGGTGCACCTGGGGCCACGTCATGCCGTAGGTCTCGATGCACTCGCGCCACCGCTCGGGCGAGGCGTCGAACGAGACTCCGAAGATTTCAAACCCCTTCGAGGCGTATTTTTTGCGCAGCGCCGCGAGGTTGGGAAACTCCTCCCGGCAGGGGCCGCACCACAGGGCCCCGAAGTCGAGCACGAGGTAGCGGCATCCCGGGCGGCGGATCACTTCGCTGAGCGAGAGTGTGTCGCCCTCGGGCGTTTGGCCGGTAATGTCGACGTAGGGTTTGCCGACGTCGGTGCGCATGCGGCCGATGCGTGTGCGCAGGTCGTGCATCGCGGGATGCCGCTGCATGGCTTCGGGCAGGGAGTCGAGCAGTGCCGAAACCTCCTCGCCCGGCAGCCAGAGGAGCGACTCGTCGAGCAACGAGAGGGCCAGCACGTTGCGGTTCCCGAGCACGGTGGCGCGCAGCAGGCTGTCGCGGGCCTCGGCGCGGCGGAGTGCCGGGCGGCCGCTGTCCTCGATCTCGGCCATCCGATGCGGCAGGTCGTTGTAGAGATCGTTCTGGGGCGTCCCGGCCAGCAGGAAGATTCCCTCGGCGGGCTTCTCAACCACCAGGTCCCCGCTCTCGAGGATAAAGTTCGAGGCACTGATCTGCATGCCGTCGGCATCGCGTCCCATGTAGAGATAAGCACTGACCGGATAGGGATAACGGCCCCGCATCGTGAAGGCGTGGTTCTCGATCCGGGCCGAGTCGATGACCGTTTCGCGGCCTCCGGCATAGGAGAAGACATACATCCACCGCCCGTCGACGAACGACGGGTCCTCTCCCTGGATGGTATAGGAAATGGTTGTGTCGGGGGTGCATCCGGCCACCAGTGCGGCGGATGCCAATATGGCGGCCAGCGAAATCTTCATCATGTAGCGATCGGCTTTTTGGGGGCTCTCTGCGGGCAAAGATACGAAAAAAATCCGTGACAGGATGTGTCACGGATTCAGTTGTTTGTTCGTTTGTCACACTATTGGGCCAGAACGCGTTTCTCGATCTCCTCGACCTGGCGGCGGAAGGCCTTGTCGGTCTCCATGAGGTTCGAGACGGCCTTGCACGAGTGGAGCACCGTGGCGTGGTTGCGGCCTCCGATGGCCGATCCGATGGTCGTGAGCGGCGCCTTGGTGTGCTGCTTGGCCAGGTACATGGCGATCTGCCGGGCTTGGGCGATCTCGCGCGTACGCTCCGAGGAGTTGAAGCGTGCGAAGTCGAGGTTCAGGTAGTCACACACCACCTGGATGATATGCTCGATGGTGATCTCCTTCTGGTAGAGTTTCACGTAGACCTTCAGGATCTCCTTCGCCAGCGACGTGGTGATCTTCCGGCCGAGGAATTTGGCGTTGGCCACCAGCGACGACAGGGCGCCTTCGATCTCGCGGACGTTGGCCGAGATGTTGTCGGCCAGGTAGACGACCACTTCGTCCGAGATGTCGGCCCCGAGCTTCTGCGCCTTGGCACGGATGATCTTGAGCTTGGTCTCGTAGTCGGGGGTGTCGAGGCGTGCCGAGAGTCCCCACTTGAAGCGGGTGAGCAGCCGTTGCTCGATGTCCTTCAACTCCACGGGCGGCTTGTCCGAGGTCAGCACGAGCTGTTTGCCGGCCAGCTGCAAATGGTTGAATATGTTGAAGAAGGCGTTCTGCGTGCCGGGTTTTCCGGTGAGTTCCTGGATGTCGTCGATGATCAGCACGTCGATCATCTGGTAGAAGTGGATGAAATCGGGGATTTCACCGTTCTTGTAAGCGGTCTGGAACTGCGCCTGGAACTTGTTCATCGAGACGTAGAGTACCTGCAACTCCGGATGGCGCGACTGTACCTCGTGGCCGATCGACTGCACGATATGGGTCTTCCCCAGCCCCGAGTCTCCATATATATAGAGCGGGTTGAAGGGGGTGTTGCCGGGATCGACGGCCACGGACATGCCGGCCGAGCGGGCCAGGCGGTTGCACTCTCCCTCGATGAAGGTGGCGAAGGTGAGGTTGGGGTTCAACTGCGCGTCGATAATGATCTTCTTCAGACCGGGAATGACAAACGGATTTTTTATATTTGCCGTATTGGTCTGGGTGCTGAACCTCGAGATGGCCGTGGTATCGGCGTCGGCGGCGACGGCGACGGGTTGCGTCGTCGTGCGGGGCACGGCGTAGTGGAGGCGTGTCTGCTGCCCGTAGAGCTGCGAGATGATCGGTTTGAGGAACGGGATATAGTTCTTCTCGATCTGCCGAACGTAACTTTCGTTGGGCACTTTCAACCGCAGGGTCGTGCCGTCGAATTCGAGCGGGACGATCGGCTGGAACCACTTGCGGAACTCCTCCTCGGAGGTCTGGGCCTTGATCCGGTCCAGGCAGTTCTGCCACATGTCGCCGTATGCCTGCTGGTTGTTGATCATGATGAGTTGAAGGGTTGTTTTTGACGAGACAAAGTTGTGAATAATTTTGCAAAAAGATTTTTGAAAAACGGTTGCAATTCTC
>DXGO01000003.1 GCA_019113885.1 Candidatus Alistipes intestinipullorum
CGTCGCCGTACTTCTCCTTGATCTCCACGAGCTCGTCCTTGACGATCTGCATCTGCATCGCCACGCTCGCGAGAATCTCCGTCAAGTGGGCGATCAGCGCCTGCAACTCGTCACGCTCGGCAACCAGTTTGCCGTGCTCCAGCCCCGTCAGGGCGCGCAGGCGCATCTCGATGATGGCCGATGCCTGGATGTCGTCCAGTTCGAAACGCTCCATCATCGTCTGCTTGGCGATGTCGGGCGTCTGCGACGAGCGGATGATGTGCACGATCTCGTCGATGTTGTCCTGGGCCACGAGCAGACCCAGCACAATGTGGAGCCGCTCCTCGGCCTTGCGCTTGTCGAAACGCGTGCGGCGCACCACCACGTCGTGACGGTGGTCGATGAAGTGCTTGATCAGGTCGCGCATCGACAGCAGCTGCGGGCGCCCGTTGACCAGCGCGATGTTGTTCACCGCGAACGACGTCTGCAGCGGCGTATTCTTGAACAGCGTATTGAGCACCACGCTCGCCACGGCGTCGTGTTTCAGAATGATGATGATCCGCAGGCCGTTGCGGTCCGACTCGTCGTTGATGTAGGAGATGCCCTCGATCTTCTTGTCGTTGATCATGTCGGCGATCTTCTTAATCATCTCGGCCTTGTTGATCATGTAGGGAATCTCCGTGATGACGATGCACTCGCGGCCGCTCGGCGTATGCTCGATCTCGGTCTTCGCACGCATCACGACACGTCCGCGCCCCGTCAGCATTGCCTCCTTGACGCCTTCGTAACCGTAGATGATGCCGCCCGTGGGAAAGTCGGGGCCCTTGACGTACTGCAGGAGCTCCTCGCCCGTGATCTCCGGATTGTCGACATAGGCGCAGCAGGCATCGACCACCTCCGAGAGGTTGTGCGGCGCCATGTTGGTGGCCATACCAACGGCGATACCGCTCGCGCCGTTGACAATCAGCAACGGAATACGCGTGGGCAGCACCGTGGGTTCCTTGATTGTATCGTCAAAGTTCAGCGTCCAGTCGATCGTCTCCTTGTCGATGTCGGCCATCACCTCGTCGGTAATCTTCTTCATGCGCGCCTCGGTGTAACGCATGGCGGCTGGCGAGTCGCCGTCCATCGAACCGAAGTTACCCTGTCCGTCGACCAGCGGGTAACGCATCGACCACTCCTGGGCCAGACGCACCATGGCGTTGTAGACCGACGAGTCGCCGTGGGGGTGGAACTTACCGAGCACGTCGCCGACGATACGCGCCGACTTACGGGTAGGTTTGTCGGAGTAGAGGTTGAGCTCCGCACTCATATCGTAGAGGATGCGCCGGTGTACGGGTTTCAGACCGTCCCGCACGTCGGGCAATGCACGCGACACGATGACCGACATCGAGTAGTCGATGTAGGCCGATTTCATCTGCTCTTCGATATTGATGGGGATGATCCGCCCCACCAAACCGGCATTTTTTTCTTCTTCTGTAAGCATCTATCTCTTCAATATAACCTATTTCGCACGAAGGTCGATTTCTCGACCTGTCAATTAACGAACAAAAATAGTAATTTCTTGCGATCTGAGCAACTTTGCGGCCCGAAATCGAGCGCGCCCATACGATATTTTTCGCCGAATATGTCGTTTTTGCCGCTTTTCCGGCGATCTGAGAGCAAAAAAAATTTTCTCCCGACATCCTGTCGAGAGAAAATGGAGATGCAACACTCCGCTCCGGCGCGGCCAGGCCCGAAAAACACCGTGAGCGCAGCGGCCCCGGAGACTCGGAAACAGGGAGCCCGAAGACCAACGGAAACCCGGAAACTGGAAGACCCGGCGACCAGCGAAACACCGTATTCCACACGACCGCCGCCTACCGGAAATCGATCATCTCGTACCCGTCGTAGTTTTTCCGTTCGAACCTCCGCAACGGCGCCTCGGGGGCCGCTATCCCGACGATCCGCACCGTAACGCGCTCGCCGTCATAATCATAGTCGAGCCGTTCGGGACGCATCGTCGACGTCACGACCGTCACCTCGACCGTACCCGTCGCCGAAGCCCCCTCGTCCGAGGGCGTCAGCCGCACGACGGCCCGCCCGTCGGCCTCCGAGAGCAGCGTCGCGGCGTACTGGCTGCCGAGGAAGTCGAACGCCCGCACGGGGTTGTTCAACAGGTTGCGGCTCTCGCGGTCAACCTCCACGATCGTCACCTCGCGGCGCCGGTTATCGACCTCATGGCGCACCGCCCCGTCGCAAAAAACCTCGGCGTCGCCCAACGAGAGGCAGTAGGCCTCGCCGTCGACCGTATAGCGGCCGCTCCCGGCAAACTCCTCGGCCTCGATTTCGAAGCGCACCTCGTAGCTCTTCATGGCGCGGAATCCCGCCGCCAGGCGCTCCAGCACCTCCGAAGCGCGGTCGGCGGCCAAAGCCGGCATCAGGGCCGGCAGCAGCATCGCTGTCAGTATGAAAAATCGTCTTGCAATTCGCATGGAACAGATTTTTTTTCGAATGACTCCCTTCCGGCGGAACTCCCACAGGGAAGTACCTCCCGGAAGAAAAACGTTATCCCGCAGGAAAATAGTATCCGGCAGGGGATCAGAAGAGCCCCAGCTCCTGCAATTTGGCCTCCAGTGACGGAAGGTCGTGGTAGAGGATGTCGCGCGGCTTGGCGCCCTGCTGACGCCCCACGATGCCGGCCCGCTCGAGCTGCATCATAATACGGCCCGCGCGGTTGAAGCCCACCTCGTAGTTGCGCTGGATCATCGACGTGGAGATCTGGCCGCTCGAAACGGCCTCGCGCGCAATCTCGGCAAAGAGCGCATCGTACTTCACCGGGGCCGAGGACTCCTCACTGCCCAGGCCGCTGCCGCCCTCGCCGTTCTCGGGCGTGTAGTCGGGCAACGCATAGGCCGAGGTATAGCCCTGCTGGTGCGAAATGTAGTCCACGATGCGCTCGACCTCCTTTGTCTCAACCAGAGCGCACTGGATGCGGGTCAGCTCGCCGTCCTTCGAGATGAGCATGTCGCCGCGGCCAATGAGCTGGTCGGCGCCCGGACGGTCGATAATCGTCCGCGAGTCGGTCATCTGCATCACGCGGAAGGCGATACGCGCCGGGAAGTTAGCCTTGATCTTGCCCGTAATGACGTCGACCGACGGCCGCTGCGTGGCGATAATCAGGTGGATGCCGATGGCGCGGGCCTTCTGCGCCAGGCGCGTCACGGGGGTCTCGACCTCCTTGGCCGTCATAATCAGGTCGGCGAACTCGTCGATCACCACGACGATATAGGGCAGGAAGCGGTGCCCGTTCAGCGGATTCAGCTGCCGGGAGACAAACTTCTCGTTGTATTCGGAGATATTGCGCGCCCCGGCCTTCTTGCAGAGCTCCAGGCGCGTATCCATCTCCGTACACAGCGCATTGAGCGTATAGACCGCCTTGCGGGGATCGGTGACGATCGCCTCGTCCTCGGACTCCATCTTGGCCAGGAAGTGCCGCTCGATCTTGGCGTAGAGCGAGAACTCGACCATCTTGGGGTCGATCATCACGAATTTCAGCTGTGCCGGATGCTTGCGATAGAGCAGCGAAGTGATAATGGCGTTCAGTCCGACCGATTTTCCCTGTCCCGTGGCGCCTGCGACAAGCAGGTGGGGCATCTTCGTCAGGTCGAAGACGAAGTTCTCGTTCTGAATCGTGCGGCCGATCACCACCGGCAGCTCGGCCTTCGACTCCTGGAAGCGCAACGACCGCACGGCCGAATACATCGAGACGACCTGTTTGTTGCGGTTCGGCACCTCGATGCCGATCGTGCCGCGGCCCGGGATCGGCGCGATGATGCGGATCCCCGACTCGGCCTTGAGGCTCTGGGCAATATCGTTCTGGAGGCCCTGAATCTTCGAAATCTTCACCCCTTGCGCCTGCACGATCTCGTAAAGCGTCACCGTGGGGCCCACCGTCGCCTTGATGCGCTGGATCGGGATGCCGAAGTTCTTGAGCGTCTCCTCGATCTTGGTCTTGTTCTCGAAAATCTCCTCGTCCGAGACCTCCGAATCGGAAATATAGTCCTCGAGCAGCGTGACAGGCGGTTTACGGTAGTTCACCAGGTCCTTCAGCGGATCGTAGCTCTCGGTCGAGATGGTCCTGGCATCGACCACCTTCGCCTCATGCGCCTCGACGGTCACCACCACCCCTTCGGTCGGAGCGGAGTCATCGGCAGGAGCCGCAGGCACGGATTCGGCGGACCCGGCAGTCCCGACACCCAGCCCCGCTTCGGGGACGTCCGACGCAGCCGGCACCGCCAGGGACTCCTCCTCTGCGGCACCTACCGTAATTTCGGTAAACGGACCGTCGGAAACCTCCCGGACAGCATGCACCGCAGGACGTACCGAATCCTTCACGGCAGGACGCTCCAGTTCGACAAGCCCGCCGCGGCCCATCACCACCCGGGGTTCGGGATGCGACAAGTCGACCTCGGTGAACACATCGTCACCCCCGGTCTTCGGGTCCGGAGCGGAAGCGGGATCAAGGCGTGCGGTCAGGGCATCCTTCCCGACCGGCTCGCCGTCGGGCGTAAGTTCCAGGAAGGGGTTGTCGTCATCCAGCTCCTCCGCCACGGAATATGCCTTTGTCGATTCGGCGGGGCGCTCGACCCGCAAGGGCGTCGCATGTGTTGCGGCGGGCGTCTCCGCAGCAGGCCGCTGCACCTCCTCCGCGGCCGCAACGCGGGCTGCAGGGGACACGGGCGCCGCAATCGGGCCTTCGGACCCGGGCGCCGCCTTCGCAGCAGGGCGCTCGGAAGCATCGGAATCTTCGCCCGGCCCATCCACATCTTCATCTGCCGCTCCGGCAGCTTCGGAATCCTCCTGCACATCATGATGGACAACTTTGCTGCGGACGATCTCGACAAGCTTTTCACTCTGCCCCATCACGACGTTTCCGGCCTCATTGACCTTGTTGATAAAGTTCCGGTTGATAAAAACGCCAGTCAGGATCCATCCGCCGACAAGCAGGATGATCGTGCCGAAAGCTCCGATATTGACCCGCAGCATTCCTCCGACCTCGATCCCGAAGACGCCGCCCCACCCCGTCGAGCAACAGAGGCTCCAGCGGTCGGCAAAGGCGAAACCCAGGGTCAGCGACCCGAGGATCATGATAAGAAACAGCGACAGGATCGAATGGTTCATCAGCAACGGACGCTGGCGGATGATCCGCACGCCGATCAGGATAATCATCACGGGGATCAGCAGTCCAAAGAGTCCGAATGAACGGTCGACAAGCAGGCGTGCCAGCCGCGCACCGCTCCAGCCGCACAGGTTTTCAGGCTCCACGCCGAGCGTCGCACGCTGTTCGGCGGAGAGCTGCAGCCCGCTCTGGTCGGCGGCCCAGCTGAAAAACGAGAAGAGGACCGCAAAGCCGGCGAACAGGCCGAAGCACAACAGCAACAGGCCGGCGATCCACCGGACACTGTCTCGGTTGGATCGCTGCACGTTCTGGCGCGCATTGCGGGAGGTATTTCGGGGTGCCATTTTCGTACGTGTGAAAACAGGGATATGATTGTACGAAGGTACGAATTTTTTCGGAATTTCCGGATTTCCAAAGGCCGAAATCGTGCCGGAAACGTTTATTCGGAGGCCAATGCCTTGGTTTCGAGCCTCCGCCGGTACGTCTCGTCGGCAAACGTCCGGAACGTAAGGATCGGTGCATGGCCGGGCGTTGCACGCAACGCCCGTTCGTCGAGCAACTGGGCGACACGGCGTGCCACGGCCGGCGACGGATCGACGATCGTCACCTCCCGGCCCGCCACAACCCGTTCGAGCACGGGCAGCAGGAAGGGATAGTGCGTGCAACCCAACACGATCTGATCGGCACCGCGCGCCAGCATCGGCTCCACGGCCGCACGCACGCAGGCCTCGGCCTCGGGCGTCGCCTCACGGTCCGCCTCGACCAGTTCGACGAATCCCCGCCCGGGAACCATCAGCACCTCGATTCCCTGGCCGTATTTCGCGGCCGTGCGGCGGAACAGGTCGCCGTCCAGGCTCCGTTCGGTGGCCAGCACCCCGACCACCCCGCTGCGGGTGTGCAGGCAGGCGGGTTTCACGGCGGGCTCCATGCCCACGATCGGGAGGTCGGCATATTTTGCCCGCAGGAAATCGATCGCCGCAGCCGTTGCCGTATTGCACGCCACGACGATCATCTTGCACCCCTGCCCCACCAGGTCCGCAACCGCCGCATCGGCCAGCGCCTGCACCTCCCCGCGCGGTCGCGAACCGTACGGACAGTTCTTGCCGTCACCCAGATACATGAGCGACTCCTCGGGCAACAGCCGGCGAATCTCCCGCCAGACGGTCAATCCGCCCAGTCCCGAATCATAGACCCCGATGGGGGCATTGTTACCTGTTCCGTTCACCTTATCGTTCATTGCAGGGACTCGTGCCGCGCCGGACGTTCAGCAGGCGCCCTCCCCGGCATGCGTCAGAATATACTCGATGATTTCGTCGTCGGAACGTCCGTCACACTCCACGACGAGCGTCGCCCGGCCGTAAAACGGCTCCCGGGTCGCCATGTCACGCTCCATGAAGGCCACCAGCTCGTCGTCCGAAAGCCCCCGCAGCCGCGGACGTTTGCGACGCCCGTAGGGGCTCAGGCGCGAGGCGATCTGCTGCGCCGTACGACGCAGGTAGACCGTACATCCCACAGCATTCATGCGCTCCATGTTGTCGCGCCAGACGGGCAGGCCGCCGCCCGTGGAGACCACCGCAGCCTCGCCGCGGTCGATGACCCCGTCGAGCACCGAGCGCTCCACCTCGCGGAACCGCTCTTCGCCCTCGTAACGGAACACATCGGCCACCGACGCCCCTTCACGCTCCTCGACCAGGCTGTCGGTATCGACGAACTCCCCGCCGAGACGCCGTGCCAGCTTCCGGCCCAGGGTGCTCTTCCCGCACCCCATATATCCGACCAAAAACAACATCTGCATCGTTCGCAACAAAAAATATCCGGTTCTCGGCGTACGTCGGTGCACGCCGCGCCATCAGAAAAGATTCAACTGTTCGGGGTCGGCCAACTGATCCGTATCGCCCTTCGGACGTTCCACCTCAAATTCCACCTCCCCGGTCGACGTACCCGTACGCGGCAGGTCGGCACTCCGGTCGGACGATCTCCCCGCAACGGGTTTCGACGCAGACGGCCGCGAGATGCCCGACGCCTCCGACGGGCGTGCCGCCTCCGGCGTTCCGGGACCGGCCGTCGCAGCACTCCCAGCCTCTCCGGCATCCCCGGTCCCTACGGCATCTCCGCCATGCCCGGCTCCTCCGGTGTTCCCGGCATCCCCGCGCTCCGGCCGGGCTTCCGCAGCATCCGATCCGCCGCCCGACACTTCGGAAGGCTCCTCCGGATCAGGCTCGGGCGGCAGCTCGGGCTCGATCACCTGCACCGTATCGACCTCGTAGGTCGTCAGCCGCTTGCCTTTGGCTCGGTGGCTCTTCACTCCCACAAACTCGTCGATGTCGACCCGGTCGGCCGGACGCGACGCATGGGCTCCCTTGTAGGTGATCTCCAACTGTGCTCCCGCACTTCCGGTGATGCAGACGAAGTCGCAATCCGCCTCCAGGAAATCCTGCATCTTCTCCGACATCTCGGCCGTGAAGCGCTTCAGGTAGTAATACTTCTGACTTCGGTCGTAATAGCAAAGGCTGTAGACACGGTCGGGTTCGTAACGCCCCACGAGAATCGTCTCGTCGGGGAAGTGCTGTCCGAGGTCGTAGCCCGTAATGTAGTACTGGTTCTTCGACGTCCAGACGATCAGCCGGTCGTCCCCCTTGAACTCCCCGAGCAGCCGCCCGCGGCCGTCGGCATTCAGCCGCCGCACATCCTCGTCGTACCAGATGTCCTGGCCGCCGAGCGTCGAGGCGCCGCGCTCCTTCAGCACGATCTTGTGAATGCCGTAGCGCGAGAAGAGGTTGCCCTGGCTCTGCCGCCCCTTGATGGCCAGTGTCGCGAAATCCAAATCCACGATCACCTTCTTCAGGCGCGGACGCGGCTTGAAGTAAACCTTCAGCACTTCCGCCTCACCGTTCGGATTCACAGACATATAGAGAATCTCGCTCTTCGGCGTACCCTTCGTGATATCGTACTCCTTGTCACGCGTGATGCCCTTGATTGCGCAGCGTTTCATCATGATCGGGCCGTTCTTGCCATCGCGGTAGAGCACGTTATAGATCGTGCGCTCGTCGTTGCGCTTGAAGACCCCGATATAGTAGATACCCTTGTCGAAGAAGGCCTTGTCGCTCACCTTGGTGATGACATAACGGCCGTCCTTCGTGAAAACGATCACGTCGTCGATGTCCGAACAGTCGCACACGAACTCCGCATCCTTCATCGACTTGCCGATGCCGAAGAAGCCTTCCGCACGGTCGACGTAGAGCTTGGCGTTCGTCACGGCCACTTTCGTCGCCTCGATCGAGTCGAACTCCCGCAACTCCGTGCGCCGCTCACGCCCCTTGCCATACTTGTCGCGGATGCGCTCGTAGTAGGCCACGGCGTACTCGGTCAGGTGCGCCAGGTCGTATTTCGTCGCCTCGAGGTCCTGTTCGATCTGCCGGATCTCGTTGTCGGCCTTCTCCGAATCGTAGCGCGTGATGCGGATAAACTTCAGTTCCGTAAGTCGCTGCACATCCTCGAGCGTCACCTCCTGACGCAACAGTTTCTTGTAAGGCTCCAACCCCTTGTCGACAGCGGCATAGGCCTCCTCACGCGTCCTGCACCCTTCGAGCAGCTGGTAAAGCTTGTTCTCGATGAATATCTTCTCGAGCGACGCGGCATGCCACGCGGCATTCAGCTCCCCGAGGCGAATCTCCAGTTCGCGGCCCAGCAACTCCTTCGTATGCTCCGCCGAACGGCGCAGAATCTCCGAAACCCCCAGGAAGTGCGGTTTGTCGTTCCAGATCACACAGGCATTCGGAGCGATCGACACCTCGCAGTCCGTAAAAGCGTAGAGGGCATCGATCGTACGGTCCGACGATTCGTCAGAGGCCACCTGGATGATGATCTCCGCCTTGTCGGCCGTATTGTCGTCGACCTTGCGAATCTTGATCTTGCCCTTCTCGTTGGCCTTGATGATCGAATCCTTGAGCGACTCGGTGGTCGTCGTATAAGGGATTTCGGTGATGGCCAGCGTCCGTTTGTCGATCTTCGAGATACGCGCGCGGACCTTTACCGTGCCGCCCCGCAGGCCGTCGTTGTAACGGCTCACGTCGGCCAGTCCGCCCGTCGGAAAGTCAGGGTAGAGCTGGAACTCCCGACCCTGCAGATGGGCAATCGCGGCGTTGATCAACTCGTTGAAGTTGTGCGGCAGAATCTTCGAGGCCAAACCCACGGCGATACCGTCCGAACCCTGGGCCAACAGCAGCGGGAACTTGATCGGCAGCGTCACCGGCTCCTCCTTGCGGCCGTCGTACGACAACATCCATTCGGTGGTTTTCTTGTTGAAGACCACCTCCAGTGCGAATTTCGACAGACGCGCCTCGATGTATCGCCCGGCAGCGGCCTCGTCGCCCGTAAGGATATTGCCCCAGTTGCCCTGGCAGTCGATCAGCAGGTCCTTCTGTCCCAACTGCACCATCGCGTCCTTGATCGACGCGTCGCCGTGCGGGTGGTACTGCATGGTTTGCCCCACGATGTTGGCCACCTTGTTGTAACGGCCGTCGTCCACCACCTTCATGGCGTGGAGAATCCGTCGCTGCACGGGTTTCAACCCGTCCTCAATATGCGGAACCGCACGTTCCAAAATCACGTACGAGGCGTAATCCAGGAACCAGTTCTTATACATGCCCGTAAGTTTGCGCACGCCGCCCTCCTCCTGCATCAGGCGGTCGAACTTCCCGGCCCGGGCCGGGGCGCCGGAAGCCTCGCCGCGCGCCCCGGCAGGCTCCGCCACCGGTTCCTCAACGGCATCCTCGGGCGTCTCGGGCGCCGAGACATCCTCGTCGAACATCTCCCCGGAGATCATTTCGTCCTTATCTTTTTTCTCTGCCATAGTCGGTTAACTCAGTTTCAGGTCCTGCTCCACCAGGTCCTCCTCGATGCGCAGGTTGTCGATGATGAAGCCCTGGCGGTCATAGGTGTTCTTGCCCATGTAGAACTCCAGCAGGTCGTGGATCGGATCGTCCTTCGTGATGCGCACCTTGTCCAGTCGCATGTTCTCGCCGATGAATTCGCGGAACTCCTCCGGGGAAATTTCCCCGAGACCCTTGAAGCGCGTGATCTCGGCATTCGAGCCCAGTTTCGCGATCGCCTTCAGCCGCTCCTCCTCCGAGTAGCAGTAAAGCGTCTCCTTCTTGTTACGCACACGGAACAGCGGCGTCTGCAGCACATAGAGGTGCCCCTGGCGGATCACGTCGGGGAAGAATTGCAGGAAAAAGGTCATCATCAACAGGCGGATGTGCATGCCGTCGACATCGGCATCCGTCGCAATGACCACCTTCTCGTAGCGCAGGTTGTCCATGTCCTCCTCGATGTTCAGCGCCGCCTGCAGCAGGTTGAACTCCTCGTTCTCGTAGACCACCTTCTTCGTCAGCCCGTAGCAGTTGAGCGGCTTGCCTCGCAGCGAGAAGACCGCCTGCGTACGCACGTCGCGGCTCTTCGTGATGGAACCCGAGGCCGAGTTGCCCTCCGTGATGAAGATCATCGACTGCTCGGCCAACTCGTTGCGGTCCGTGCGGTGTATCTTGCAGTCGCGCAGCTTGCGGTTGTTCAGCGACACCTTCTTGGCCGTCTCGCGCGCCTTCTTCTGAATGCCCGAGATCGCCTTGCGCTCCTTCTCGTTCTCGACGATCTTTTTCTGGAGCACCTGCGCCGTCTCGGCATGCTTGTGCAGGTAGTCGTCGAGGTGCTTGCCCAGGAATTCCACCACGAAGTTGCGGATCGTGGGGCCGTTCTTCGACATCTCCTTCGAGCCGAGCTTCGTCTTCGTCTGCGACTCGAAGATCGGACTCGATACCTTGATCGAAATCGCCCCGACCATCGACGTGCGGATGTCCGACGGATCGTAATCCTTATGGTAGAACTCCTTGACCGTCTTGGCTACCGCCTCGCGGAAGGCCGCCTGGTGCGTACCGCCCTGCGTCGTGTACTGGCCGTTGACAAACGAATAGCAGCTCTCGCCGTAGCCCGTACCGTGGGCAATCACCACCTCGATGTCGTCGCCCATGAGGTGGATCGGGGGATAGAGCGGCTCCTCGGTCATGTTCTCGTTCAGCAGGTCCAGCAGGCCGTTCTTCGACGTGTAGGACACGCCGTTGAGCCGGACCGTCAACCCCCGGTTCAGGTAGGTGTAGTTGCGGACCAGCTGTTCGACGTACTCCAGGTTGTAGGAATACGCCCCGAAGACCTCCTCATCGACCCGGAAACGAATCTCCGTGCCGTTTTTCTCCTGAAGGCCGCTCTCCCAGCGGTCGCTCTGTTCGAGGCCCTTCTCGAAATAGACCGTATGGGCCTCGCCGTTGCGGATCGAACGCGCCGAAAAGGAGCTCGACAGGTAGTTCACGGCCTTGACGCCCACGCCGTTCAGGCCCACGGTCTTCTTGAAGGCCGCACCCTCCTCGTCATCGTCGTACTTGCCGCCCGTATTCATCACGCTCACGGCCGCCGACAACGAGTTCAGGGGAATGCCGCGGCCATAATCACGGACGGTCACCACGTTCTCCTCGACCGTGATGTCGATCTGATGCCCGTAGCCGTTCATGTATTCGTCGATCGAGTTGTCGGTCACCTCCTTGATCAGCACATAGATACCATCGTCCGGCTGTGAGCCGTCGCCCAGTTTGCCTATATACATGCCGGGACGCAGCCGCACATGCTCGCGCGGAGTGAGCGTGCGGATCGCATCGTCGTCGTAGTTGTTCGTGTTCGTCGTGTTCGTATTGAGTAACTCTGCCATATCCTATCGATTCTTGCGGATGTCGGCCAATGCCGCACACATCGCATCGTGCACCTCCGTCATCAGTTCGTGGGGTTCGGTCGCCGCTACGCGCTCGGCAGCAATCGGCGGCAGTACCCGGATCGTGATCCGATTGCCCCAGTTGAAGAGCAGGTTCTTCTTGATCAGCGTCCGCGTGCCGTCCAACACCACCGGGAGGATCTCCACCCCGGCCTCACGCGCCAGCGTGAAGGCTCCGGCCTTGAAACGGTGAATCTCCCCGTCCTTCGAGCGTGTCCCTTCGGGAAAGACCGCGATCGACGCCCCGCGCGAAATCCATTTCTTCCCCTCGCGCACCATCTGCTCCAACGCCTCGGCCGCGCGGCCACGATCGATGCAGATGTCGCCGTGAAGTACCAGATACTGCCCGAAGAAGGGCACCTTGAAGACCTCGCGTTTCGACACCCAGCGGAAGTTGAGCGGAATGTAGTACAATGTCGGAATGTCGATCACCGTGTTGTGGTTCAGCACGATGACATAGCGCTTCCGGCGGTCGATCAGCTCGCGCCCCTCGACCTTCTGCCGCCACCGCAGCGGTATGAAGAAGAAAATCCGCACCAGGATGCGCGACAGCTCGTGCACCACGCGCCGCCCCGGATCGAACGGATAGCACACCACCAGCGCCAGGGCCGACAAAATCATGAATACGGTGCACAACAGCACCAGAAAAATGTAATAAATTGCGCTCAGCATCGTATCGTCAGGTCGTTTACAGGCGGACCGGGCCGCGATCCCCCATTTTACCAATTTGCAAAATTAACAATTATTTCCGGGCTTTCCTATCCTGCCCGAACCCGATTTTTCAACAAAATTTCCACTAGAAACGCCTTTTATATATAGGTACACAAAATTTTCATAAAAATTTAGTTCTTTGTATTACAAAGTACAAAGGAATTTATATATATTTGTGCCAACAAACAACCAAACATCAAACTGCATCGTCTCATGAAAAAACTGCTTATGCTAACCCTGGCGGTACTGATGGCCTCGACCGAACTCTTCGCCGCACGCCTCTGCCCTTCGACCGGCCGCGTCGTCGACGCCCAGGGAAAGGCCGTAGAGTATGCGACGGTCGTTCTGCTCAAGGACGACAAACAGGTTGCCGGCATGGCCACCGACGCCGACGGACGCTTCGAACTAAAGGTCGCCCCCGGAGAATATACCCTGCAAATCCAATACCTCGGGTACGACCCCGTAACCCGCCAAATCCGCGTCGAAAACGACAATGACCTCGGAGACATCGTCATGAAAAGCTCCGCCACCCAGATCGAAGGCGTCGTCGTCTCGGCACAGCTCGTCCGCCGCGAGGCCGACCGGTTCGTCGTCGACGTGGCAAACGCCCCCGCAGCCATCGGGAAGGACGGCATCGAGCTGCTCGAACACGCCCCAGGCGTATGGATCGACGGCGAAAAGATCTCCATCAACGGCAAAACCGGCTCGAAGGTCTACGTCAACGACCGGGAGTTGAGAATGGACAACGAACAGCTGCTCGTCTACCTGCGCTCGCTGCGCGCCGAGGAGATTCAGAAGATCGAGGTCGTACCCGTCACCGGCGCCGACTACGACGCCGACTCGTCGGCCGGAGTCATCAAGATCACCCTCCGCAAACGCCGCGAAAACGGACTCAACGGCTCCGTCTCCCTCTCGACCACCCAAAGCGACTACATCGGCGTCTACAACCCCTCGGCCAACATCAACCTCCACTCCGGGAGATTCGACCTCTATGCCTCGGCCTGGGGATACCTCGGCGACGACCGCATGGACTCCGACGAGAACACCGCCTACGAACTCTCGAACAAGAGCCTCAAGGCCCGCTCGGAAGCCGAAAGCAACAGCCGAAACTATGGCATCAATGCCGGAAGCGTCTTCGAAATCGACTCCAAAAACAGCATCGGCGCCGAGTTTTCCTACTCCCGCTACAAGAACTGGGGCCCCACCGACACCTCCACCGACATGGGCGACGCAGAGCACGCGGTCAATACCCGCAGCCGTTTCGACAACCACAGCCTCGGCGACAATTACGCACTGACGTTCAACTACATCCACAAGCTGGACACCCTCGGGTCGACCCTCAAGCTCCTGGCCGACTACACGCGCCAGAACTCCGATTCGGGCAACGACAACACAAGCCGCATCACCGCTCCCGGCGCCGCAGCCGTCGACTCCGTCTACCGCGATGCCGCCGCGAGCGTCTACGACGTGGCAACCGCCACGTTGGCCTACGAGAAGCACTTCTCCCCCCGCTGGACGTTGAAGGCCGGTGCGAAGTACACCTTCAACGACATGCACAACAACGCCCTCTACGAATACATGAAGGGCACCAACTGGGTACGCAACGACGAACAGAGCTACACGCTCAACTACACCGAAAACATCGCTGCAGCCTATGCCACCGCCTCGGCGCAGCTCGGGCGCTGGAGCCTCGTCGCCGGGTTACGCGGCGAATACACCTTCACCCACGGGAAGGGCGGAGACGTGCGCCAGAACTACTTCTCGCTCTTCCCCAACGCCAATCTCTCCTTCGCCCTTGCACCCGAGAAGGGCCACTCGCTCATTCTCCAGTACGCCCGGACGATTCAGCGGCCCCGCTTCTGGGCCCTCAACCCGCAGCGGTCGCAAATCTCCGACTACACCTACCAGACCGGAAACCCCGTCCTCGACCCGGCCTTCCAGAACGACATCAACCTGACGTTCGTCATAGCGCACAAGTACACCCTCACGGGCGGCATGCAGATCGTCGACGGCGAAATCCAGCAGACAATGCTCGCCGACCCCGACGACCCCGACATGCTGCAGATCGCCTGGGTCAACTTCGACGCCACGACCAACTATTACGTGACGGCCAACCTCCCGTTCCAGTTTACCAAATGGTGGCAGATGAACCTCAACGCCGTCTACATGCGCCGCGGACAGCGCGTCGAGCAGCACGGAGCCCAACAGCACTTCAACTGGGCCTTTGTAAACGCCTCGACCACCTTCAACCTCCCTGCGAAGTTCTTCCTCGACCTCTCCTACTCCTATCAGAGCCGCATCGACCTGGGAAACGTCTGGATCATGCCCAACCACTTCCTCCAGGCAGGCATCAAGAAACGCTTCGGCGACCGGTTCGTCCTCTCGTTCTCGGCCCGCAACCTCTTCGACCGCACCCAGCAGTTCGGAGCCTCGGGAGACGGGTTCGTCCGCAAGGTCAATGTCCGCCAGGGATGGAACAACATCCAGTACCGTTTCGGCGTGACCTGGAACTTCAAGAGCGGAAAGGCCTTCAACAAAAAATCCGTGGAAGCCGCCTCGGCCGAGGACAAGAGCCGCATGGAGAAGTAATCCGCCCCGTCGGCCCCCGATGCGCTGCGGCAGGCAGCACGACCCTTACCCCTCCCGGGTCGGCCTGCACCGAAAGTCCCGCACCGCGCGTCGGGGCCGGACGCCGCGGGACCGCACCCCGCGACAGACGACAAAAACACAGTGGAAAACGAAACGCAGCGGACGGAAAAGAATCCGTCCGCTGCGTTCACATTCCGCGCAACCGCCCGGGGCTGCAGGATCAGAAGGTCACCTGAGGTGCCTTGTCCGTCCCCTCGTCAGCCACGAAGTAGGGTTTCGTCGTGAAACCGAACATGCCTGCGACAAGGTTGGCCGGGAAACGGCGCACGGCCGTATTGAACGCCTGCGCCCGTTCGTTGAAGTCCCTGCGCGCCACGGCGATGCGGTTCTCCGTACCCTCCAACTGCGTCTGCAGCTCCAGGAAGTTTTGGTTGGCCTTCAGGTCGGGATAGTTCTCCGCCACGGCAATCAGCCGCCCCAGGGCAGATCGCACCTGTTCCTGCGCCCGCTGGAACTCCATCAACCGTTCGGGCGTCAACTCTTCGGTCGTAAGATTGAACGACGTGGCACGCGCACGGGCGTCAGTCACCGCCTGGAGCGTCTGCGATTCGTGGGCCGCATAACCCTTGACCGTATTGACCAGGTTGGGTATCAGGTCGGCACGACGCTGGTACTGCGTCTCAACATTGGACCAGGCGCTGTTGAGCGCCTCCTCCTTGCCCACCAGGCCGTTGTAGGTTGCGTAAAAGAAAATGGC
The DNA here is from genome assembly GCA_019113885.1 of Candidatus Alistipes intestinipullorum. GTDB lineage: Bacteria > Bacteroidota > Bacteroidia > Bacteroidales > Rikenellaceae > Alistipes > Alistipes intestinipullorum. The sequence goes on from DXGO01000003.1 coordinate 16,012, forward strand.
GACCACTGCGACGACGCCGATCCAAATCCATTTTTTCATAGCTTTCTGTTTTCCGTTATGTTTTATAATTGCTTATTCCGAAAATACCGCCCGCACACGGGCGGCGGGCCATCGAACACGGCATCTCACCAGCGCGATCCGGCGCCTCCACCCCCGAACGAACCGCCTCCGAAGCCGCCCCCGAACGAGCCTCCTCCGAAACCGCCGCCAAAGCCACCCCCGCCGATAATCATGCCGCCACCCGGGCCGTCGCCGAAATGGTCGTCGCGGTAACGGCGGAACTGCCGCCGGAAGCGTTTGCCACAGTGTGCACAGAGGAACTCGCACTCCTCGATCCGGTACTCCGACGTCGCGCCCAGCTCCGTGCAGAAGATCTCCTTCAGCGTCCGCTTCCCGCAATAGGGACACCGGGTCCGCGCGTAACGGTTGATCAGACGCATGCCCACGGGAAAAACAACGAAAATCACGCCGAAGACCAACAGGATTTCCCACCAGGTTAAGAAGGGCCGTTTCCCGTCCGAAAGGTCCACTTCTCCCCCTTCGAGCACCGTGGCCGTAGCCTGCAGACCGAGGAGCATGCCACGGTCATAGTCCCCCTCGCGGAATGACGGAAGCATGCAGGTCTCCTGGATGCGCCGGCAGAGAGCGTCGGGCAGCGTCCCTTCGAGCCCGTAACCCGTGACGAAGCGAATCTCGCGGCGGTCCTTCACCAGCAGCACCCCCAAACCGTTGTCGCTCTCCGCGCCACCCACGCCCCACGACCGGAACAGGTCGATGGCAAAGTCGAAGGTGTCGTCGGAGGCGATGTCGTCGACGGCCACGACCGCGACCTGCGCATAACCCCGCTCCCGCAACGACCCGCAGAGCGAATCGAGGCGCACGACCGTCGCGGCCGACAGGATTCCGTCGGGATTCGATACGTAACGCCGCCGGTCGAGCCGCTGCACATTGGGTATTTCGTCCGTGCGGTAGGTGGCCGCCAGAACGCTGTTCAACGTCGCGACAAGCAGCAATCCGAGAATAAGGGCTCTTTTCATTCGTCCGTACTTTCCCCGGCAAAGATAATAAAATTTGCGTGTTCCCGCGACGCTCCGGCCCGAAGAGGCATGTTCCAGGCACAAAAAAACGGCAGCCTTGCTTCCGCAGGCTGCCGCAATGGGTCAAATACGCTTCCGGTCAGAAACGGAACCCGATATAGAACCGCACGGAGCTCGTCTTGAACTTCCGCTCCGGAGCCGACAGCTGGTCCATCACGTCGCCAAACGACGGGTCCTCATCCCCTTCACCTTCGAACGCCGATTCGTCGAACGTCAGGCCGTCGTACTTCGCCGTGCCCCAGCGCCACTCGACACCCAGCGAGACAATCTTCCAGGCCACCGTGCAGCCTGCATTGCAGAAGGTCACATAGTGATGGTGGAACGTATCGTCCATGTAGAGCATCGAATAGGAGGGCGTCACCCGGAAATAGCCCCCGACCTTGAGGTGGTGAATCGGGTTGATCGTCACCGACGGGCCCACCTGCATACCGATTTCTGCCTGGTGCATGGGCGTCGAATAGACCTCGAAGCTACCCTCGTCGATGCTTTCCAGGGTATATTTCGCATAGTTGATATCCAGCCATGAAAAGTCGATGCCGAACTTGATCATCTTCGCCAGCGGCTTCTTGTGCAGGTAGTAGGTCTTACCGTTGCTCAGCGAAACGCCAAGGTCGCTCTTGATCTCGCCGCCGTAGCTCTTGTCGAGGAGTTTCTGGTTCACGTATCCGATGTTGAAATACTTCGCGCGATCCTTCCAGATCGCCTGATCCTTGTCCGCCTGCTCGAGCGTCTCAACATTCGACGTCAGGCGGTTCACCACCTGCTGCAGGGAATCCAATCGACGGGTCGTATCATCCTGTTCCTGGGCCCGCACACCGGCCGTCGCAAAAAGAACGACCGCAATGGCTAAAAAGCAAATTCTCTTCATATGGTTACTTTGTTTGGGGGTTGATCAACGTATCATTTCACGGCGGAGTTCCCTCCCTCCGGATCGGAGGAAGGGGCCCGGCCCTTCCACGACAAAATTAAGAAAAATTCAGATCGGTTGTTCACCGGGTCAGAATCCGGTAGCTCCAGGGCGCCATATCCTCCTCGACCCGGCCGCGGAGCTCGAAGGGCTCCCCGGTCATGGCATCCGTATACAGTCCCGCATAGATGCCGGTATAGTAATCGGCGTGGATCGCGTAAGGCGAAAGGTTCATCACGGTGACAACCCGGTTTCCGGCAACCTCACGGACGAACGTCATCAGGCAATCCTCGGCATTGTTGCGGATCTCGACCATCTCGCCGCCCGAGGCACCGGCCGCAAGCGCCGGATTGGCGTGCCGCATGGCAATCAGCCGACGGTAAAAGTCCGTCGTCACATTGTCGGCGAAGACCGGCATGGGGTCACGGTCGAAAAAGGCGAACGAATGGTCGTAGCCGTATTCCTGCCCGGTGTAGAGCAACGGCAGCCCCCGCGGCACGACGAAGGTGAAGGCCGCCATGATCTCGCGGGCCGCGCCCAGGCGCGTGAACTCCGAACCGCTCCACGAATTCTCATCATGGTTCGACGTGAAGGTCAGGCGCATGGCACTGGATGGATACCGCTCGCGGTCGGCATAGAGATAATCACGCACGGCCGTAATCCGGGTCCGTTGGCGCGCCACATCCTCGAGCAGGTGGAAAAGCTCCCACGCATAGCAGGCATCGAACGCCCCCTGCTCGAAAAGATTCCGTTCCTCGGCCTCGGCCAGCATGAACAGATCGGGTTTCAAGGCCCGCAAGCGGCGGGTCGCCTCGTTCCAGAAGTCGATCGGGACCAGCATCGCCATATCGCATCGGAACCCGTCGACGGCGTGTTGCGTGATCCAGAAGGCCATGGACTCGATCTGCGCCTCCCACACCTCGCGGTTCCCATAGTTGAGCTTCGCCGTATCGGTCCAGTCCCACGGAACGGCCGGCCGGCCGGCCGCGTCACGTTCGTACCACGTCGCCGGTTGTTCGGCGATCCACCGTGCGTCGCGCGACGTATGGTTGGCGACCCAGTCGAGCAGCACCTTCATCCCCAGGCGATGCGCCTCGGAAACAAAGGCGTCGAAATCCTCCATCGTACCGAATTCGGGATTCACCGCGCAATAGTCGCGGATCGAATAATAGGAGCCGAGCGATCCTTTACGGCCCTCCACGCCGATCGGATAGATCGGCATCAACCACACGGCATCGATGCCCAACCTGCGGAGCGTCACCAACCGCGCCATGGCGGCCCGCAACGTCCCTTCGGGGGTCATCTGCCGAACATTCATTTCGTACAGGACAGCCTGGCTGCTCCAGGCAGGATGTGGATTCATCGTCAGTTTATCAAAGTCGAGGGGTTCAGCAGTTTATCTTCATCATCGGGAGCCTCGCCCGCGGCACTCGGGTATCACACGGGCGGAAGCAAAGGAATGAAAAAGCGGGGCGGAGCCTCGCTTTTTCATCGACATAAAACGTTTATTTCCAGAGATCGCGGGGATAACGGCCCTCGGCGATCATCCGCTCGATGGCAGCCATCAGCGCCGGTTTGTCCTCCTTGTAGGTCACACCGTGCCACTGGGCGGCCGAACGCAACACTCGCAGCGAAGCCTCGCCGTCACCGATCAGTTTGTTGACCATCGTCGGGATGTAGAACTCCGCCTTGATGTTCTCCTTGTTGGCCTCGAACCACGTCGTGAAATACTCCTTCGAATAGGTGAAGAAGTCGGGCGTGAAGCCGAACAGGTTCATCGATACCGGCGTATCCTCGGCCAACGGCTCGTCGGCCCCGCCGTCGTGGAAGACGATCTGGCCGTCGGGCATGCGCTCGATCTGCGTACGCTCGACCATCGAGGTGAGGTTCCCCTCGGCATCCACGCCGCACACGCCGCGCGATACGGTGCCGTTCTCCGACAGGGTCTTGTTCAGGTCATAGGCAACCATGCAGTAGCGGTTCTTCGAGTCACCCAGCTTCGAGAGGTATTCGCCGATGGTCTGGTAGGCCTCGGCCCCGTAGAAATCGTCGGCGTTGATCACGGCAAAAGGCTCATGAATGGCATCGGCCGCCATCATCACGGCATGATTCGTGCCCCACGGCTTTACGCGCTCCGCAGGAACCGTCAGCCCTTCGGGAAGGTAGTCCAGCTCCTGGAACACGAAATCGACGGCAATACGGCCGCCGAAACGCTCGGACGAAAACAACTCACGGAATTCGTTGGCAAACGAATGGCGGATCACGAATACGACTTTGCCGAATCCGGCACGGATGGCGTCATAGACCGAATAGTCGATGATGGCTTCGTTGTTGGGGCCTACGCCGTCCATCTGCTTGAGCGACCCGTAGCGGGATCCCATACCTGCTGCGAGTACCAATAAAGTGGGTTTTACCATAATATGTTTTTTTCAGGTTTGGTCGATGATCATACAAAGGTAAAAAATTAACCCGGAACCGCAAAGGTTTTCTGTAAAATTGGCTATCTTTGTCCGAACTCAACGACTGAAAACGCTTCCGCATCCAACGATGAAGTTTCTCAAATCCCTACGCGCCTGGTGGCACGGCTTCTTCCGCAAACGCCGTTTCAACATGCTCAATGCCACGGACAACTCCGAAGAGTGGCACATGCACATCTCCCCGGCGAGCATCTTCGCGGGACTCGTGGCGTTCCTGCTCCTGCTCTTCATCCTCACCCTCTCGCTCGTGGCATACACCCCCGTGCTGGAGTTCCTGCCAGGATACCGCACCGAAGCCGACCGCTCGCGCGAAAGCCTCATACAGAACATCATCCGCCTCGATTCCATGGAGCGGATGATGAACGACATGATGACCTACAACGAAAACATCGCCCTGATCATGGAGGGAAACACCCCCGTGGCCCGGGTTCTCGCATCGTCCGACTCCTCGCGCATCAGCAAGGTCCTCGTCGTCCCCTCGCGCGAAGACTCCCTGCTCCGCGCACAGATGGAGGGCAGCGGAATCTACTCCGTGACGGAACCCCAGGGGGCCTCGCGCAAAAGGGTCCGTGAAGCCATCGAGCTGGCAAAGCCCGTCGACGGGATCGTCACCGAGCGCTTCGACATCAAACAGGGACGACTGGGCGTGAAGATCGCCGCCACGGCGGCCGCCCCCGTCGCCGCCATCGACAACGGGACCATCGTCCAAAGCCTCTGGACCCCCGAAACGGGATACATTGTCGTGATCCAGCACGCCGCAAACCTGCTCTCGGTCTACAAGAACCTCTCGCAGGCGCTCGTCACTCCCGGGCAGACCATCCGTTCGGGAGAGCTCATCGGCTATAACGCCGAAGTCGACAACGGAGAGGTCAAACTTTTTGAATTCCAGCTGTGGAACAACGGCAAGCCCGTCAATCCCGAAGAATACATCGTTTTCTGATTCCAAGAACATGAAACAACGTCTCGCCATACTGGGTTCGACCGGCTCGATCGGCGTGCAGACGCTTGACATCATCCGCGAAAACCCCGACCGCTTCGAAGCCCGGCTGCTCACCGCCCACCGCAACTGGGAGATGCTGGCCCGCCAGGCCCGGGAGTTCGACGCCGCCACGGTCGTCATCGCCGACAAGCAATGCTACGAGCCGCTGCGTGCGGCGCTGGCCGACACCGACACGAAGGTGTTCGCCGGAGAAGAGGCTGTCGCCCAGGCCGTCGCGGGCAACGACATCGACGTGGCGGTCAACGCCCTGGTCGGATACGCCGGACTCGCACCGACGGTAGCGGCCATCGAGGCGGGCAAGAAACTCGCCCTGGCCAACAAGGAGTCGCTCGTCGTGGGAGGCGCCTACGTCATGCCCCTGGCCTTGGAACGCCGCGTCCCGATCCTCCCGATCGATTCGGAGCACTCGGCCATCTTCCAGTGCCTCGTGGGCGAGCAGTCGCCCGTGCGGCGGCTCATCATCACCTGCAGCGGCGGAGCCTTCCGCGACCTGCCGGCCGGGGAGCTCGCCCACGTCACCGTCGAACAGGCCCTCCGCCACCCCCAGTGGCACATGGGAGCCAAGATCACGATCGACTCCTCGACACTCGTCAACAAGGGCTTCGAGGTCATCGAGGCCCACTGGCTCTTCGGAACCCCGCCCGAACGCATTTCGGTCATCATGCACCCCCAGTCGATCGTCCATTCGATGGTCGAGTTCGAGGACGGGGCCATCAAGGCCCAGCTGGGAACCCCCGACATGCGCATGCCCATCAGCTTCGCGCTGATGTACCCCCGACGCGCACACCGCCCGACCGAACGGTTCGACTTCACGGAGCACCCGCAGCTCACGTTCGCGCAGGTCGACCGCGTGAAGTACCCCGCACTCGACATCGCCTACGACTGCCTGCGCCGCGGAGGCACGGCCGCCTGCACAATGAACGGCGCCAACGAGGTGGCCGTGGCGGCGTTCCTCAACCGCCGGTGTTCGTGGCTCGACATCGTCGGGGCCATCCGCCACGCCCTGCACCATGCCGACTTCGTCGCACGGCCCTCGCTCGACGACTACGCCGCAGCCGACCGCCAGGCACGGCTCCTGGCCACCCGATACCTCAAACTGGATAACTCATTCAATTAACTTCTTAACTTCCGAAATAGAACCGCACAATGGATATCTTGGTCAAAATCTGCCAATTCTTCCTCTGTTTCACGATCCTCGTGGGCATCCACGAATTGGGGCACTTCATCATGGCGCGGATCTTCAAGATCCGCGTCGAGAAGTTCTACATCTTCTTCGACCCCTGGTTCTCGCTCTTCAAATTCCGCCGCGGCGACACCGAGTACGGGCTCGGGTGGCTCCCCTTGGGCGGCTACTGCAAAATCGCCGGCATGATCGACGAGTCGATGGACAAGGAGTACCAGAACCATGAACCCCAGCCCTGGGAATTCCGTTCGAAACCCGCCTGGAAACGCTTTCTGGTGATGATCGCCGGCGTGGTGATGAACGTCGTGCTGGCCGTCGGCATCTACATCGGCATCTGCTACGCCTGGGGCGACGCCTACTTCTCGAACCAGGACGCCAAGTGGGGATACAACTACAACGACGCAGGACATCGGCTCGGATTCGTGGACGGCGACCGCATCGTCTCGATCGACGGCGAAGAGGTCGACAACATCACGGAGATACTCAATTCACTGATTATCACCGAGAGCGACCGCACGGTGGTTGTCGAGCGCGACGGACAGGAGGTAACCCTGACGCTGCCCCTCGAGGAACTGATCGCCATGCGCCGCGAGAAGGGGTACGAGGAGTTCCTCTCGCTGCCCCAACCCTTCGTCATCGACAGCATCGTGGCTCCGACCGCCGCCGCGCTGCACAAGGGCGACGAGATCGTCGGCATGTCGAGCCGCCGTACGGGCGACAGCTACGAAAACATGGATTTCCGTGACTACCGTGCCTACCTTGAGTTACACGCAGGAGATACCGTGACGCTTGCAGTCCTGCGTGGCGGAGAGCGGCTCTCGCTCGACGTACCCGTCTCCGACGAGGGCATGCTCGGCGTCATCCGCGCAACATACCCCCTCCGTACCCGGGAATATACTTTCTGGGAGGCCATCCCCGCCGGCATCCGAAAGACCGGAGAGGTGATCTCCTCCTACTGGGAACAACTCAAGATGATCGTGCAGCCCAAGACCAAGATGTACGAGGAGCTCGGAGGATTCATCTCCATCGGCAGCATCTTCCCCGCGACCTGGGACTGGCAGGACTTTTGGATGAAGACCGCCTTCCTCTCGATCATCCTCGCCGTGATGAACATCCTCCCCATTCCGGGCCTCGACGGCGGACACGCCATCTTCACCTTCTGGGAGATGATCTCCGGACGCAAGGTCAGCGACAAGGTGCTCGAAGCGGCACAGTACGTCGGGCTGATCATCATCCTCTTCCTGCTGCTCTATGCCAACGGAAACGACATTTATCGATTCTTCATCAAATAAACGCCCGGAAGATGACTGAAGTCGAGAAGATGATGCGCGGCGAGCTGTACGATTACAGCGACCCCGAAGCCCTGGAGCTCAACATCCGCGCCCACGAGCGCATTGAACGCCTCAACAAAACGCCCTACCGGCAGCAGGAGGCCTATAGGGCGGCCCTGCGCGAATTGATTCCCGGATTCCCCGATACAAGTTTTGTGATCGCCCCCTTCTACTGCGATTTCGGGTTCCGCACGCGCGTCGGGGAGCACGTCGTCATCAACTACAACTGCACGTTCCTCGACGGCGGCGGCATCTCGATCGGAGACCACACGCTCATCGGACCCAACTGCCAGCTCCTCACGCCCCACCACCCGATCGACTACCTCGAACGACGCAAGCCGATCGAGACCGGGAAGGCCATTACGATCGGAGCCGACTGCTGGCTCGGAGGAGGAGTTACCGTCTGCCCGGGCGTCAAGATCGGCGACCGCTGCATCATCGCCGCCGGGAGCGTCGTCACGCGCGACATCCCCGACGACTCGCTGGCCGCCGGAAACCCCGCGGTCGTGAAACGCAAACTCAACACAGACCATGACTGAGAAACTCGAACTTTGTGCCCAGGCCCTGCGCCGCCACCACTTCGAAGTCGCCACCGTAACCGACACCGCCGAGGCGTTCAACGTCATCCGCGCCGCCGTGGAGGCCGCCGTCCCGAAGGTCGTATCGTTCGGCGATTCGATGTCGATGCGCGCCACGGGCATCATCGAGTGGCTGCGCAACGACACCCGCTGGCAGTTCCTCGACGGGTTCGACGCCTCGATGCCGCGTCCCGAACGGCTCGAAATACGCCGCCAGGCCCTCCTGTCGGACCTCTTCATCACGGGAGTCAATGCCCTCACCGAACAGGGAACGCTCCACTGGATCGATATGGTCGGGAACCGTATCGCCCCCGTAGCCTTCGGCCCACGGAAGGTGATCCTCGTCGTCGGGCGCAACAAGATCGTCGCTTCGCGCGACGAGGCCGAGGAGCGCATCCGCCGCATCGCCGCACCGCAAAACATCGCACGCCACCCGGGATTCCGCACACCGTGTGCCAAGACCGGCGTCTGCATGGATTGCAACTCCCCCGACCGTATCTGCAACACCCGCATGGAGATGTTGCGCTGCCACCCCGCCGGACGGATTCTGGTGGTACTCGTAGACCAGGAGTTGGGACTTTGACCTTCAAAAAGACGGAAACATGAAACAATACGGATACCTGTTGTTAGGAGTGCTGCTGGCCGCCGCCGGTTGCGGGGAGGATTCGGAGGTCTTCTACTCGACCTCCTACCCTGTCGTGCGGGTCGAGGCATCGGTCACGGGACCCGAGTCCGGGGACGACACCACCGACGGATCGGATGATTCGACCACCGACGGATCGGACAGCTCTACCGACGGAGAGTCGGACGATTCGACGACCAAAGGATCGGACAGTACTACCGACGGATCGGACGGCTCGACTACCGAGCCGGACGAAAATCCCCTTTTCGCGCAGATCGAAGCGGAAATCGTGGCCCAGGCACCTGTGCAGGCCGGAGGCCGCTACCGCATCGACTTCACCTCCTACAACGGAGGGCCGGCAACGGTCCTTCCCTCCGCCGGAGCAGAATCCATAACGGGGACCTTTATCAAGGTACCCGGTTCGAGCGACATCCAATTCCTCTTCGGAGAGCAGGACTACACGTGTACGAGCTCTTCGTACAAGGGGGAGAACAACGCTTCGCTGGTGCTCTTCACCGTAGACCTCACTGCCCGTTACCAGGAGCTCTATCCCGACGCGGGCATCACCCGGGCCGTGCGGCTCGAATACACTTCGGCGCCCTATTAACGGCGGCAGGCAGGATGAAGGGCCGGAAGGCGTCGCGCAAATAGCGGCCGCCACACGGAACGCCTGCAAGAAAAAACTACAAAATCATGGCAAAGGTCAAAAAGGCATACTTCTGCAAAAACTGCGGATTCGAGGCCCCCAAATGGCTGGGGAAATGCCCGTCGTGCGGCGAGTGGAACTCCTTCACGGAGGAGATCATCGCCCGCGAAAGCGGATCGTCGATTCCTGCCGCCGTGGCCGGATCGCTCCCGGCATCGAAACCCCAGCGCGTCGGCGAAATCCGCGAAAGCGAACACCGCCGCATCGACCTCGGGTCTGTGGAGGTCAACCGCGTGCTGGGCGGCGGCATGGTTCCCGGGTCGCTCATCCTGCTGGGCGGTGAGCCCGGCATCGGGAAATCGACACTCTCACTGCAGATCGCCCTTGCGGCAAACGGGCTCAAGACCCTCTACGTCTCGGGCGAGGAGTCGGCCGAACAAATCAAGATGCGCGCCCAAAGGATCGGTATCGGCAACGAGGAGTGCCTGATCTACCCCGAGACGCTGCTCGAAAACATCGTGGCCCAAATCGACGCCCTGCGCCCCGACCTGGTAGTCATCGACTCCATCCAGACCATCTACACCGAGTTAATCGACTCGTCGGCCGGAAGCGTGTCGCAGATCCGCGAGTGTGCCGCCACGCTGCTGCGCTACGCCAAGTCGACCGGGACCTCCATCGTCATTATCGGACACATCACCAAGGACGGCACGATCGCCGGGCCGAAGATTCTCGAACATATCGTCGACGTCGTCCTGCAGTTCGAGGGCGACAGCAACAACATCTACCGCATCCTGCGCGGCATCAAGAACCGATTCGGCGCGACGTTCGAAATCGGCGTTTTCGAGATGCTCGACGCCGGGTTGCGCGGCGTGGACAATCCCTCGGAAATCCTCCTGACACACTACGAAGAGCCCCTGTCGGGCATTGCCGTGGGGGCCTCGGCCGACGGAATACGCCCCTACCTGATCGAGGTGCAGGCGCTGGTAAGCGGCGCCGCCTACGGCACCCCGCAGCGCTCGACAACCGGATACGACGCCCGCCGCATGAACATGCTCCTGGCCGTGCTGGAAAAGAGGGTCGGGATGAAGATGTTCCAGAAGGATGTCTTCCTGAACTTCGCCGGAGGCTTCAAGGTCGCCGACCCGGGGCTGGATCTTGCGGTCGTCGCGGCGGTAATCTCCTCCTATTACGACCGGCCCGTGGCCGAAGGGGTCTGCTGTGCCGGGGAGGTGGGCCTTTCGGGCGAGGTACGCCCGGCCCCCCGCACCGAACAACGCATCAGCGAGGCAGCTCGCCTCGGGTTCAAACGCATCATCGTCTCGGGATACCTCGCCAAGGGAACGAAGCGTCCGAAAGGGATTGAGATCGTGACGATCAACAGCGTCGACCAGTTGCCCCGGGCCCTCTTCGTGGAGTAAAAGCCGGCACCCGACAAAAAAAGCCCGCGACGAAAAGGTCGCGGGCTTTTTTTAAATCAGCGGCAGATCTCGGGGGCTACTCCTCCAGGCGCCAGGCCAACTCTTCCCGGACATAGGTCTCGGCAGGGCTGTCACCAAGGGTTGCCAGGGCATCGGTCACCGCACGCCGCGAAGCGTCTCCCCGTGTGGCAAACGCCGCAAGCAGGGCCGTGGCTCCCTGCGCCAGCAAGTGCGCCTCAGGAAGGTCGGCAGCCGCGGCCCGCGTGACGATCCCGGCGGCGGTGGCGGCCCAGGCAACGTCGCCGTGCGTCGTGCGGGCCGCGGCCATCAGCGCAGCATAGGTCAGCAACGGTTCGGCTTCCACGGCCGTCCAGGCAGTGAACAGTCTCGGAAAGTCCTCGAGGCGGCTGAAGAGTGCGAAGGCTCCCTCCTCGGCCATCTCGGAGTTGAGCAGTCCCGCCGCCCAGAACGGGAATTCGGACTCGGCGACCTGTGCGGGATCGGCGATGTGGAACGCCGCGAGGCGCAGTTCACGGACATCCTGAAGATACAGGTAGCGGGCGAAGGCGTGGTCTCGCCCCTCGGTGCGCGCCAGGGTACGAAGTGTCGGGAGGCTCACGCCATAATTCAGCCCATAGGGACGTCCATAAAAACGCATGGCATCGGCCACCGCTCCGTTACGCTCGCGACGCATCGCCCCGAGCAACGTCGTCATCCGGGATGTCGGGTCCATCTTGTCCAAAATTATTTGCGGCGCGGAACGGCCACGCGGATCGTACGCCCGAACTCAAAGAGCGGAAGCACGGCACGGGCATACTCGACACCGTTCGAAAGGACGGTACAGGTCGCCGGATCGGCCACACGGCACGTCACGGTGTTCTGCTCCTTCGCCCCGGCCTCGATGTCGCTGTGCGTCGAACCCGAAGGCTCGATCTGCAACAATACGATATCGCCCGAAAGATCGCTGTCGGGCAGGAGCCCCGCCGCCGGGCTGAAGCGGCAGACGATGTACTGTTTCTTGTCCGACTGCGGATAGACCACATACCGGCGCGACTCGGTCGTCACAACCTGCTTGCCCAGGAAAAGCTCCAGGTAGCTCTGCTCCTGACGGTCGATCTCCGCAAGGGCCGCAGAAAGCCCCTCTCCGAAGACATTCTCCCCCGCTTCGCCCGTGATGAGTTCCAGGCGGTGGCGGCGCAGTGCGTAGATGCGCTCGGCGGCAACGCGGGCTGCATCTTCGAGCGTCGGGGTCATCATGTCGAGTTTGTCGGGTTGCAGGCGGGCGAACTCACGCTCCGAAACGGCATAACGCTGCGTCCGGCTCGATGCCGGAGCCAACGGCTCGGCTCGCAGGCACCTCTCGCTGTCAAGCAGGGCGACCTTCGCCCCCTTGATGCTCCACGTCGTCTTGTCGGTCAGCGCGGCACGCACGCCGAGGAACTTCTGCGCATAGCGCGCATAGGGGCCGCTGAGCACCACCTCCTCTTCGACGGTAATATCCACGGCAAGGATCGTCCGCGGGTCCGAGATACTTACGCCCGCGGCGGTCTCGGCCGCTCCCTGAAGGGCAATATACGGATTCTGCGCCGCGGCGCCGCCCGCCATCAGCAGGACGAACGCCAGAAGTCTGAATTTCATAAGCGTAATTTTTATGGGATTTACAAATGTAGGATTTTTTCCCGGGACGTCAAAATTTCAAGTAAAAATCCCGCGTCAAGGCCTGGTATTTGGCCGTATAGCACTCGTGTTCGCCCGTGCCGACGGTCAATTCGTCGAACACGGCGGCCTCCATCGGATCGGTCATCGCTGTGGGCGTCAGTTCCAGCAGCGTACGTTTGGCCGGATGGCGCGGCGTCGTACGCACATCGGTGCGACGAATCGTTGTAAGGCGTCCGCCCGCAGCCAGCAGAAACCGCCGCACCTCGGAGGTCGGCAGCACCACGGCAAAGCGTCCCGCAGGCGCCAACAGCCGCATGACAGCATCGCACAGCTCGCCGAACGGAAGCGTTACGGCATGGCGTGCCGCCGTGCGGCCCGCGTCGGGACAGAGCAGCGAGTCGTCGAAAAACGGAGGATTCGAAACGATCAGGTCGAACGGCTCCGAGACCTCGAAGCACTGCACCGGGCACGATACGAACGACAGGCGCTCGCCCCACGGCGAAGCGTCGGCGTTCTCACGTGCCTGCGACGTATCGGCGATGTCGATCCCCGTGATCCGTGCCCCCGGAGCACGCTGCGCCAGCATCAGGGCGATCAGGCCCGTGCCGGTGCCGATGTCGAGCAGGCGGAGGTCCGTCGGGCGCAGGGAGGCCCACGCCCCCAGCAGCACCCCGTCGGTGCCGACCTTCATCGGGCAACGGTCCTGGTGGATGGTGAATTGCTTGAAACGGAACATGACAGTCAACGATCGGTAATTCGGGCGTCGATCCCCGCGCCGAAAAGTGCGTAGTCGTAACGCGCCGGATCGGACGCATCAAAACGCCGCAACGCGTCGGTAAGCTCTTCAACGGCCCGCCAGTCGTTCTGACGCCGCGTGAGCAAACCCAGCAGGCGTGCCACGGCCCCGACATGAACGTCGAGCGGCAAGCGCAACTCCGACATCGGAATGCTCCGCCAAAGGCCGAAATCGACGCCCCGGTCGTCGCGGCGCACCATCCATCGCAGGTACATGCAGAGCCGCTTGCACGCAGCACCCCGCTCGATCGACGAAAGGTGTTTCTCGCAACGCGGGGCGTGCGGCGTCTCGAAGAAAGTGCGGCGGAAGGCAGCCAGCGTCCGAGGAAGCGACCGCGTCGCCGCATAGGTTGTCTCGAAAAAACCTCCAAGGCCTCCGAAGCGCGTCGTGATGCTGCGCAGGGCGAGGACGAAGTCGCGCAGGTCCCCGCCGTTGAACGTGCGGTGGCAGAATGCCGAAAGCTGCGCCAGTTCCCGCTCCGAGGCGTTCAGCACGAAGTCGGCCGGAGCATCGTCCAGGAAGTGCATCAGTCGGTGGCCGTTGTGCACGATCGTACGGCGATTGCCCCAGGCGATCGTCGCTGCAAGGAAACCCGCAATTTCACGGTCGGCAGCATCCGCATAGCGGTGCGGCACGGCAATCGGATCGTCGTCGATGAAATCCCGCCGGTTGTAGCGGTCGTGCAGCCGTTCGAGCAGATCGCGCAGCTCGGACTCAGAGAATCGTTCCATCCTGCATCGTGATCTTCCGGTCGGCCATCGCCGCCAGGTGCTCGTCGTGCGTCACGATAACCACCGTCTGCCCCAGCCGGTCGCGCAACTCGAAAAACAGGCGGTGAATCTCGTCGCGGTTGTGCGAATCGAGGTTTCCCGAGGGCTCGTCAGCCAGCAGCACCGCCGGATTGTTGATCAGGGCCCGCGCGATGGCCACCCGCTGCTGCTCGCCGCCCGACAACTGGCCGGGCTTGTGGTCCCGGCGCTCCGCAAGGCCCATCATATCGAGCAATTCGACCGCGCGGCGCTCGACCTCGGCCCGCGGGCGGCGGCCGATCAGCCCGGGAATGCAGACATTCTCCAGCGCCGTAAACTCGGCCAGCAGGTGGTGGAACTGGAATACGAAGCCGATGCGTTCGTTGCGGAAGCGCGAAAGGGCCTTGTCTCCGAGCGAGAAGACATCCGCGCCGTCGATCTCCACCCGGCCCGAATCGGGGCGCGAAAGGGTCCCCATGACCTGCAGCAGCGTCGTCTTCCCCGCGCCGCTGGCCCCGACGATCGAGACCACCTCGCCCTGCTGCACCTCGAGCGAAACGCCTTTCAGCACCTCCAGCGTGCCGAATCGCTTGTGTATGTCGCTAACACGTATCATGATCGGAAAAGTTTGAACAGTCGGACGGTATCGGCGGCCTCGCGCACGTCGTGCACACGCAGGATCGCCGCACCCTGCCGCAGGCACTCCCATCCCAGGGCCACCGTACCGGCCAGCGATTCGGCAGGCGTGTACCCGAGGGGTTTGTAGATCATCGACTTGCGCGACAGACCCGCCAACACCGGGAAACCCTCGGCACACAGGCGGTGCAGTCCGGCAAGCAATTCGTAATTCTGTTCCACGGTCTTGGCAAAGCCGAAGCCCGGATCGAGGATGATCCTTTCACGCCGGATCCCCGCGGCCAGCATCGCCCCGACGCGTGCACGGAGATAGTCGACCACCTCGGTCGTGATGTCGCGCCGATAGTCGGTCCGCGCCTGCATGGTCTGCGGCGTGCCGCGCATGTGCATCGCCACATAGGGAACGTCGTAACGGGCCACGACCTCGAACATCCGCGAGTCGAGTTCCCCGGCCGAGATGTCGTTGACAACCACCCCGCCGAAGCGTTCGATGGCACGGGCGGCCACCCTGCTGCGGAACGTGTCAACAGAGACGATCGTATCGGGCGCCAGCCGACGCACCGCATCAATTCCCAACGACACGCGCCGCCATTCCTCCTCCTCGCTCACCTCGTCGGCACCTTGGCGCGACGAATAGCCCCCCACATCAATCATCTGAGCCCCTTCGCTTACGGCCTCGCGCACACGCCGTTCAACCGCCCCGGCATCGGGCATGCGGCTGCCGGCATAAAACGAATCGGGCGTAACGTTGAGAATCGCCATCACCCGGGGCGACGAAAAATCAAGCACGGGGCATACGGGCTTCATAACGAAAACGGCGGTCGAGTTCCCCGACCGCGGGAGCCAAATCGGATTCGAGAATGTTTACTATGGTATAGTCGGCACGGGCACACAACGTATCGTCGTCCAGCTGGGACTCGATACGCCGCCGCACTGCGTCGGCCGTACAGCCGTCGCGCCGGCACGTGCGTTCGATACGCAGATCGAGCGGTGCAAGCACCGCTACCGTGCGGTCGACATGACGTTCAAGACCCGCCTCGAAAAGAATGGCGCTCTCCAGGACCACATAATCCCCCTGCTGGCGGCGAGTCCACGCCTCGAAGTCGGCAATCACCGCAGGATGGACAATGGCGTTAAGGTCGGCCAGCGCGTCGGGGTGGCCGAAGACCTGACCGGCCAGGTACGTACGGTCGAGTTCGCCGTCGCGGTAGGCCGCCGCGCCGAAACGCGCCGCGATGCGTTCGCGCAATGTCGCGTCATCACGCATCAGGCGCTTCGCCGCCGCGTCGCTGTCGTACACCGCAACGCCCCGCTCGGCAAACATCCGGCATACGGTGCTCTTGCCGCTGCCGATGCCCCCCGTAATGCCGACCCGGATCATGGCTTCTCGTCCTCTTCGGGAGCCTCGATCTCCGGGATCTCTCCCAGGGAAATAATCTTGATATCGCTGAATCGTGTGGACAGCGCCTTCTGCAACGACTGGGGGTCGATGATCAGTTTCCCCTCATGCCCCTCCTCGGTCGAACGCTGTGTCTTGACCTCCTCGAACGGAATGCGCAGCGTCTTGTTCATATAGACCTGATAGCCGAAAAGATTCGTCCCCACCCCCTCGACCACACACGGCACCTCGAGGGGTTGATCGGCGATACTGATCCGCACGGTCTGCTCCGTGATATAGGTATAGTTCAATTTGGCGATATACCATAAAATAAAGGAGGCCAGCAGCAGCACCAGAAATACCGGCGACACATAGCGGCGCATCCATTTCAGCAATGTTTCCATAGCGGCTTGCAACTCTTCGCGGCTCAAAATTATCCTTTGCGGCGGCGCTGTTCCGAAGACCCATCCCGAGACACGGCGCGCCGCCCGACATTCGTCTTCACAAAGGTAAAAAATAAAAAGGAGCGCTCCAATGGGAAGCGCCCCTTTTTTTCACTCCTCCGGACGGGAACCGGGCCCGCCGGGCGGACGGTTACTTGCCCTCTTTGACCCGCTTGTTCATCAGGTCGTAGGCGACGGGCGTCGCGATGAAGATCGTGGCGGCGGTACCTACCACCACGCCGATAATCAGCGCGAAGATGAAGCCGCGGATCGTCTCGCCGCCGAAGAAGAAGATCCCCAGCAGCGTCACGAGCGTCGTTCCCGAGGTGTTGATCGTACGCGACAGCGTCGAGTTGATGGCGTTGTTCACGTTCTCGACCAGTGCACGCTTCGGATAGAGACCCATGTATTCGCGGATTCGGTCGAAGACCACCACCGTATCGTTGATCGCATAACCGATGATCGTCAGGATCGCAGCGATGAAGGCCTGGTTGACCTCGAGGTTGAACGGCAGGATGCCGTAGAACATCGAGAAGATTCCGATGATCAGCAGCGCGTTGAACGCAAGGGCCAGCGTTGCTCCCGAAGCCCACTGCCAGCGCTTGAAGCGGAAGGCGATGTACAAACCGATGGCGATCAGCGAGAAGAGCACCGAGTAGATGGCGTTCCACGTCATGTCCTTGGCGATCGAGGGACCGATCTTGTCGGCCGTCAGGATACCGTTCGCATCGGTCTGCGTGTTGCGGAACTGGTCGAAGGTGATGTCATACGTATAGAGCGACTTCAGGGCGTCGTAGATGATCTGCTCCACCTCGGCCGTAGCCTCGTCCGACGTGTCGTCGTAACGGTACTGCGTCACCACGCGCATCTGGTTCTCGTTGCCGTACTGCTTAACCTCGAAGCTGATCGACGAGGCATCGGCACCCTCGATCTGCGAGAACTCCCGCTCGAGGTTCGCACGAACCTCCTCGGCCGATACCGCCTGGTCGAAACGGATCACATAGGCACGGCCGCCGGTAAACTCCGCACCGAGGTTCAGGCCACGGACGAAGAACGAGATGACCGACAGGACGATCAGGGCCGTGGAGATGATATAGGCAACCTTGCGCTTGCTGATGAAGTCGACATGCGTATTGTTAAGGAAGTTCTCCGACCACTTGTACGAGAAGGAGATCGAGCCCCACTTGGCGACGATCCACTCGATCAGCAGACGCGTGATGAAGATCGCGCAGAAGATCGACGTGATGATACCGATGATCAGCGTCGTGGCGAAGCCCTGAACGGGGCCCGTACCGAAGACGAAGAGCACGATACCCGTGATGATCGTGGTCAGCTGTCCGTCGATGATGGCCGAATAGGCCTTCGAGAAACCGTCCTTGATGGCCAGCGACAAGCCCTTGCCGCCGCGAAGCTCCTCCTTGATACGTTCGTAGATGATCACGTTGGCGTCAACGGCCATACCCATCGTCAGCACGATACCGGCGATACCGGGCAGCGTCAGCACGGCACCGAACGACACCAGCACACCCATCAGCAGGAAGACGTTCGTCAACAGCGCGACGTCGGCCATCCAGCCGGCCGTCTTGTAGAAGAGGCCCATGTAAAGTAGCACCAGGATGAAGGCGATCACGAACGACATCATACCGGCGTTGATCGACTCCTGACCCAGCGAAGGTCCTACGACCGTATCCTGGATGATCTTGGCAGGGGCCGGAACCTTACCCGAGTTGAGCACGTTGGCAAGGTCCTGCGCCTCCTGGATCGTGAAGTCGCCCGTAATCTGCGACGACCCCTTGTCGATCTTCGTGTTCACGCGCGGGGCCGAATATACGTATCCATCGAGCACGATGGCGATGCACTTGCCGATGTTCTCACCCGTCAGGCGCGCCCATTCGCGCGTTCCCTCGGCGTTCATCGTCATCGACACCTCGGCCGTGGCACCACGCTGTGCGTACTGCTCCGTGGCGTCCGTCACGACCGATCCGTCGAGCGGAGCCTTGCCGTCGGGCGTCGTCACCTTGATGGCATACAGGTAGTAGCGGCCGTCGATATGGTCATCGCCCTTGACGCCCCACTTGAACTCGATGTCGGCGGGGAAAAGCTCGCGGACAGCGGGCTGGGACAGGTATTCGTTGACCGTCGCCATGTCAGCCTTGTAGGCGGCACCTACCGACGCACCGCCGGCATATCGGGGATCCAGCACCGAGAAGAGCGGGTTCTGCTCACGGTCGTAGCGGTCGGCCACGACGTCCGACGCCATCTCCGTGGAATCGGCACCCACCTCGGCGATCAGCCCTTCGGCAACCGTTCCGGTCGTACCGGCGGCCTCCTCGACACTCCCGGCCTCAACCTCCTCGGTTGCGGCGGCCGTCTGCTGGGCCAGTTCGTCCTTGAGGAACTTGTCGGCCGAAACCAGGGCCGGAAGCACCTCCTGGGCATCGTATGTCAGCCAGAACTCCAACGAAGCGGTTCCCTGCAACAGGTCGCGGACACGCTGCGGCTCCTTCACGCCCGGGAGCTCGACCAGAATACGGTGCGAGTTCGGAAGGCGCATGATGTTGGGCTGCGTCACGCCGAAGTGGTCGATACGGCTGCGAAGCACGTTGAACGAAGCGGCGATGGCAGCCTCGGTCTCCTTCTTGAGCAGGCGCTCAACATCGGCATCCGAGCTCTCGAGGGTGATATCCTTGCGGTCGGGGCTTACGAAAATCTCCGCGATGGGACGGCCGCCCGACAGGCGCGAATAGGCCTTGACGAAGTCGCCGATGTAGTCCGACGACGTACCCTGCTTCATCGCCTCGTTCGCCTCGGCGATGGCCTCAACGAAGGCCGGGTCGTTCTGGCTGTCGCCGGCAAGCGCCTTCACGACATCCTCGACCTGAACCTCCAGCATCACGTTCATACCGCCCTTGAGGTCAAGACCCAGGTTCAGTTCCTTCTCCTTGCACTCCTTGTAGGTGAACTTGCGGATTCCGAGGTTGTAGACCGGGAGGTTCTGCACCGAATCGAGGTAGTGCTGCTCGGCCTCCGCCTGTTTCTCGAGCGGGAACTGCGCGGCGTACTCGGCCGCCTTTTTCTCTACGCTTCGCGTCTTGAACGTGAAGGAGAGCTGATAAACACACGCAAGCGCCAGAAGCACCGCGACGAGTTTAATGAAACCTTTACTTTGCATTGGAATGAAAAAAATTTGTTATTATTTGTTGTATTCACTCGTTACGCATAATAGCACGCAAAGATAGAAAAAAAGAATTGAAATAACGCCGATTCGGTTCCAGAAAATGCCCCCGACGAAAAAATATCCGCCCCGCCGCACATCTTTCGGCCGATGAGAGGGCTCCGAAAATGCGAAAACCGAAAAAAAA
>DXGO01000022.1 GCA_019113885.1 Candidatus Alistipes intestinipullorum
GCGCACGATGTCACGCTCCTCCTGCTTCTTGGGGTAGGAGATCTTGACCTTGAGCATGAAACGGTCGACCTGCGCCTCGGGCAGCGGGTAGGTTCCCTCCTGTTCGAGGGGGTTCTGCGTGGCGAGCACCAGGAAGGGCTGCGGCAGCGGGTAGGTGTTGTCGCCGATGGTTACCTGGCGCTCCTGCATCGCCTCGAGCAGGGCCGACTGCACCTTGGCCGGGGAGCGGTTGATCTCGTCGGCCAGCACGAAGTTGGCGAAGATCGGGCCTTTGCGGACGACGAAGTCCTCGCTCTTCTGCGAGTAGATGAGCGTACCGATCAGGTCGGCCGGCAGCAGGTCGGGGGTGAACTGGATGCGTGAGAACCCGGCGTCGACGGCTTTGGCCAATGTGGTGATGGCCAGGGTTTTCGCCAGTCCAGGAACGCCCTCGAGCAGGATGTGCCCGTTGGAGAGCAGTCCGATCAGCAGGGTCTCGACCAGGTGGTTCTGTCCCACGATGACCTTGCCCATTTCGGTGCGGAGCGTATCGACGAAAACCGATTCGCGTTCGATGCGTTCGTTGAGTTCTTTGATGTTGATGACTTCGCTCATGGTGTGTTATGCTTGTTGTGTTTCTCTTGTCCGTTCTCTGCCCGTCGGGGCCGTCGGTTAATTATTTTAACGATTCGATTGCAAAGATATTATTTTCTTTGAAAATATAATTCTTAAATTTATTTTTGCGGACATGGAATCACCGATTTTGAAAGGCCTGAACCCCGCGCAGCGCGAGGCGGTCGTCCATTACGATGCGCCGTCGCTCATCATTGCCGGGGCCGGTTCGGGCAAGACGCGTGTGCTCACCTCGCGCATCGCCTACATGATCGAGCAGGGCGTCAAACCCTGGAACATCCTCGCCCTGACCTTCACGAACAAGGCCGCCGAGCAGATGCGCGAACGCATTGCCTCGATGTTGCCCGATGCCCGCAGCCGGTATATCCGCATGGGGACGTTTCACTCGGTCTTTTCGCGGATCCTGCGCGAGAACGCCGAGCGGATCGGCTTCACGCAGTCGTTCACGATCTACGAGCCGGCCGACAGCCGCAACCTCCTGAAGACCATCGTACGCGAATTGAACCTCCCGGACGAGAAGTACAAACCTGCGCGTCTGGCCTCTCGCATATCTTATGCCAAAAACTGCCTGGTGACCCCCGGGGCTTATCTGGCCAACTCGAGCCTTGCCGCCGAGGACCGGCAGGCGCAGATCCCCGAGTTCGGCAACATCTACAACATCTACTGCCAGCGCTGCAAGCACAACGGCGCGATGGACTTCGACGACCTGCTGCTGCAGACCAACATCCTGCTGCGCGACTGCCCCGACGTGCTGTCCCGTTATCAGGAGCAGTTCCGCTACATCCTGGTCGACGAGTACCAGGACACCAATTACGCCCAGTATATCATTATCCGCCGCCTCTCGCAGCACCATTCGAAGGTGTGCGTCGTGGGCGACGACGCGCAGTCGATCTATTCGTTCCGCGGGGCGAAGATCGAGAACATCCTCTCGTTCCGCAAGGACTATCCCGATGCGATGGTCTTCAAGCTGGAGCAGAACTACCGCTCGACACGCACGATCGTCGAGGCCGCCAATTCGGTGATCGTCCACAATGCGAAGCGCATGGAGAAGAACTGCTTCTCGGAGGGGGTCGAGGGCGAGCGGATCCGCATCCTGAAGGCCTACACCGACCGCGAGGAGGCTGAGATGGTGGTTTCGGACCTGCGCGACAAGGTGCGCGGGGCGGGCGACGAGTGGTCGGAGGCGGTGATCCTTTACCGTACGAACAACCAGTCGGCCGTGCTGGAGGACAACCTCCGGCGCCGTGGCATTCCGTACCGCATCTACAAAGGCTCGTCGTTCTACGACCACAAGGAGATCAAGGACATGATGGCCTACATCCGCGTGGTGATCAACCCGCGCGATGACGAGGCCTTTCGCCGCATCGTCAACTATCCGGCGCGCGGTATCGGCGAGACGACCGTGCAGCGCATTGCGCAGCTGGCCGCCGAGCGGGGCGTGTCGATGTGGGAGGCGGTCGATGCGCTGGTTGCCGAGCCGCCGAAGGACGCTGTCGAGCGGACCATTGTGCGCAAGGTCACGGAGTTCGTGGCGATGATCCGGCAGTTGTCGCTGGCCCGCAACGACAAGAGCCTCTATGATTTCGGTATGGAGATCGCTTCGCGTTCGGGCATTCTGGCGGCCTACCGGGCCGAAAACACCCCCGAGGCGACCTCGGCGTTGGACAACATCGAGGAGCTGTTGAACTCGATGCAGGAGTTCAAGGAGCGGTGCGACGCCGAGATCCGCAACGGCGAACGCCCGGCCGAGGAGGAGGCTACGGTTGAAGAGTGGTTGCAGAACATGATGCTGATGACCGATATGGACAAGGACGATCCGCAGGACCGCAACCGCGTGACGCTGATGACCGTCCATTCGGCCAAGGGGCTCGAATACAAATACGTCTACATCGTGGGCATGGAGGAGAACCTCTTCCCCTCGCAGCGGGCCATGGAAACGCCCGACGGCCTGGAGGAGGAGCGGCGGCTCTTCTACGTGGCCCTTACGCGCGCAAAGGTCTCGGCGACGCTCTCCTATGCGGAGATGCGTTTCCGCTGGGGCAACATGGAGTTCTCGCATCCGAGCTGTTTCCTGAGCGAGATCGACCCCCGGTATGTCGAGGCGGAGACCGACTTCGCCAATGAGCGCCCGCGCGGAGTGCCGGGTGGCGACAGCGACCGGGGCTCGGCCATCGAGGAGCTGCGACGCCGCTACGACTACCGCTATCAGCAGAGACAGCAGGACGGCGACCGCGCGGGCCGCTTCGGCGGCGAACGTTCCGCGGCTCGCGGGGCATTCGGCAGCGGGTCCGCTTCCCGCTCCGGGTTCGGGCGCCCGGCCGACGGGGAATCGGGCGTGGCACGCCGTTATGCCCGTGATCCACAAGGGGTGTCGTCGCGTCCTGCGGCGCCTGCTCCGGCCCGTGTAGAGCCGTTGCGGACGTCGACCGAGGGGTTGCGCCGCGTGGGGACGCGCCCGGCGGAGAGCCCGGGCAGTACCTCGGGAGGCGGCTATGCCGTAGGGCAGCGCGTCGAGCACCCGATCTTCGGCGTCGGGACTGTCCAGCGCATCGAAACCCTTGCCTCGGACTGCAAACTGGCGGTGGATTTCGGCAGCGCCGGGGTGAAGACCCTGCTGGCGAAGTTCGCCAAACTGACCAAACTTTGATTGGCCTGCTCTATGGAGATTCCGCTCGTATCGGTCTGCATGACCACCTACAATCACGAGGCCTATCTCCCGCGCGCTATCGAAAGCGTGCTGGAGCAGCAGACCTCGTTCGGGGTGGAGATTGTCCTGGGCGAGGATTGCAGTACGGACGGGACGCGAGCCCTCTGTGAAGTTTATGCCGCACGGTATCCCGAGCGGATTCGGCTGGTGACCTCCCCGGAAAATGTCGGCTGGAGGGCCAATTACCGCCGCACGTTCGAAGCGTGCAGGGGCCGTTATGTGGCTTACCTCGACGGTGATGACTGGTGGTGCGATCCGCACAAGCTGCAGCGTCAGGTCGAGCGGCTGGAGGCTGATCCCGCCTGCGGCATGTGCTATACCGCGGCTTCGAACTTCTGGCAGGCCGACAACCGCACGGAACCCGACCATCCCGACCATTATACCGATTTCGACCGCCTGTTGTTCCGGCTGACGATCACCAACTGCACGACGCTGGCGCGTCGGGAGCTGATCGCTCGCTACTACGATGAGGTGCGCCCCGGGGAGCACCCCGAATGGCGGACTGACGACGCCCCGATGTGGCTGTGGTTTGCCGCGTGCAGCCGCATCGCCTTTCTCCCGGAGGTTACGGCCGTACACCGGCGCCTGCCCGACAGCGTGAGCCACAGTACGGCCTACCGGCGGCGGATCGCCTTCTGCGACTCGCTGATGGAGATCAGCCTCTGGTTCGAGGAGCGTTACGGCTCGGGTCGCAACCGTTTCCGCATCCTGCGGCAGCGCAGTTCGGTTGCCCTGTGGGTACTTTCGCACGACGGCAGTGTCGGGGAGTATGCGGCCCGCTGGTGGAGCGATGTAAAACGGTGCCCGCGGCTGCTGCTGTGCCCCGAAGGAGCCGGACTGCTGATCAAGAAACTGTTGTTCAGACGTAAAAGATACCACCGATGACGACCAAAGAGCGATACAACGGCATCCTTGCCTGGTTCGCAGAGCACATGCCTGTTGCCGAGAGCGAATTGCACTACGAGAATCCCTACCAGTTGCTGGTGGCGGTGGCCCTTTCGGCGCAATGCACCGACAAACGGGTCAACATGACCACCCCGGCGCTGTTCGAGGCCTTCCCGACGCCGTTCGAGATGGCCGCGGCGACGCCTGAGGAGATCTATCCCTACATCCGGAGCATCTCCTACCCGAACAACAAGGCGCGGAACCTTGCCGCGATGGCCCGCATGTTGTGCGAGGAGTTCGGCGGGGAGGTCCCGAGCGACCTGGAGGCCCTGCAGCGTCTGCCGGGCGTGGGACGCAAGACGGCCAACGTCCTGGGGGCCGTGCTGTGGCAGAAGGAGGTGATGCCCGTCGACACGCACGTCTTCCGCGTTTCGGAGCGTCTCGGGCTCACGACCCGCTCGAAAACGCCCCTGCAGACGGAACTTACGCTCGAGAAGAACATCCCCGGGCATCTGCTGCCCGTGGCACATCATTGGCTGATCCTGCACGGACGTTATGTCTGTACGGCCCGCTCGCCGAAGTGCGGGGAGTGCGGCCTGACGACATGGTGCCGCCATTATGCTGCCGAACAGCGGTCGGTAGCACGGCGTGGCATGCCTTCGAACCCTGAAAAATAAGCGTTTGAGCGATGATGAACAAGCGATTTTTTCGTTGCGGGAGCCGGTTGCTCCTTCTGGCAGCCGTCCTTTTTGTCGGGACGCGTTGTGTTACCGACAATACGTCCGATACCCCCGGTCCCACCTCGGGTTCCGGTTCGACGGCCGGGTCCGACCGGGAGCTCAAGGAGTGGATGGTCGACTACATGAAGGAGATTTACCTCTGGAACGAAGCCATGGCGGATGTGACGCCCGACTATACGCTTTCCTACGATGCTTTCCTGACAAAGATCCTGGAGGATATTGCCGCGCAGGGGGACATCAACCGCGACGACGGCCATTGGGAGAACGGGGTGCGGCAATATTTCTACTCCAACATCCAGCGGTATGAGAAGAACGATGCCACGACGGCTTCCGTGACACGCAGTACGCGGGAGATGACCGAGGGTACCGGTATTACGAACGTCTATGTCTCCCTTTTGATGCAGCATTGTATCTTCATCCTCGGAGGGGTTTCGCCCTCTTCGCCGGCCGGGCAGGCAGGGTTGAGGCGAGGTGATGTGATCGTGGAGGTCGACGGTGAACCAATTGGGGCCACCGAGACGCAATACAACGAGGCTTTTAATCGTATCGTCTATCCTTCGGGGCAGGTCACGGTCTCGGTGCTCGACGCGTCGGGGTCCTCTTCGACGGAGATAACCTACCGTTCGGCGTCCTACGAGGACAACCCCGTCTGGAAATACGATGTGATACCTGCCGGCGATGCGAAGGTCGGATACCTCTGCTACGATTCGTTCAACCGGTATTACGACGATGAACTCCTCGAGGTCTTCGACCTTTTCAAAGCCCAGGGGGTGGACGAACTGCTCCTCGACCTGCGTTACAACGGGGGCGGATATGTCGTTTCGAGCACCATGCTGGCTACTTTTGTGGCCGGGACCGCCCATAAGGGCGAGATATACATGCGCCCGATATACAATGCCGAACGTATGGCTTCGTCGTCCCAATCGGAGGCCTATCGGATCGGTATTGCGGGGTCCGGTGACGATGCCTACGACAAGATTGCCGTGGCACTCGACTCCTCGCTGGGCATGGAGCGGGTATATGTCCTCTGCTCGGAGAGTACGGCCTCGGCCAGCGAGCTGTTGATCAATGGATTGAGGGGCCTGGGGATCGAGGTGCGGCTGATCGGCGAGCGCACCAACGGTAAAAATGTCGGCATGGAGGGTATCTCCAAGTCGTTCGGCGAATACGAATACGACTTCAGCCCGATCTCCTTCTATTCGGAGAATGCACAGGGATTCAGCGATTACGGCGACGGTTTCACTCCCGACGTCCTGGCCGTTGAGGGCGCCTTGCCGATTGAGGACTGGGGCGATCCCGAGGACGGACTGCTCGCGTTGGCGCTGGAGTGGATCGAAACGGGTGTGCAACCGACGGCCCGGACCCGTTCGTCCTCGGCAACGGCCCCGCGGCGCACCGGCCTCTCCGTGCCACACAAGTCCCTCGAAGGCACGATCATCTGCAGGGAGTTGTCCGACAAATAAATAGACGATACCTGCCGGCAAAGGGCGACGTTTGAAATGTCGCCCTTTTTTACTATCTTTGCCACGCAGCACCAAGCGAAAATCCGCATGAAGATTCAGCAAGAGAAAATCGACCGGTTGCGGGAACTGCTCGCCCGCCCCGAACAACGGATCGTCATCGTGTCCCATACCAACCCCGACGGAGATGCCATTGGCTCGTCGCTCGCGTGGGCGGAGGTCTTGCGGACGATGGGCCACCGCGTGACCAGTATTGTCCCGAACCGGTATCCCTATTTTCTCGACTGGATGCCCGGTATCGGGGAGGTCGTGGTATTCAAGACCGATGTCGAGGGCCAGGCTACGCAGGCCATTGCCGGGGCCGATCTCATCTTCTGCCTCGATTTCAACGCCATCTCGCGGCTTGAAATCCTCAGCGATACCCTTGCGGCCAATACCTCCGCACGCCGTGTGCTGATCGACCACCACCTCTCGCCCGACGGGCAGTTCGACCTTTCGTTTTCGTACCCCGAGTCGTCGAGTACCTGTTTCCTGGTCTATTGCATCGTCGAGGCGTTGTGCGGCACCGATGCCATCACGCGCCGGATGGCCGAGTTGCTTTACGTCGGCATGATGACCGATACGGGCAACTTTGCCTTCTCGTTTCTGACGCCCGAACTCTTCCGGGCCGTGGCGGTGCTCGTCGAGAAGGGGTTGCACATCCCCGAGATTCACAACAGCGTCTACAACGCCTATACCGAAGGTCGTGCCCGGCTGTTCGGCTACGCCATCAACCGCAAGATGGAGCTGATCGAGGAGGGGACGGTCGCCTACATGTCGCTTCTGGAGAGCGAAATGCGGAAGTTCCAGTTCCAGCAGGGCGACAGCGAGGGCTTTGTCAACTACGCGCTGACGATCAAGAAGGTCAAGATGTCGGCCATGTTCCTCGCCCACCGCAAGTTCATCCGCGTGTCGCTGCGGTCCCGCGGCGATGTCGACGTCAACCTCTTCGCCCGCACCTATTTCAACGGCGGCGGACACAAGAATGCTGCCGGAGGCAAGTCGTTCGTTTCGATGCGCGAAACCATCGAGCACTACATCCGTTCGGTACGTGAATTCGCCGAGCAGGGGCATCTCGGTTGATCCGTCATGGAGGATTTTCGCCTGAGAGTCTTCGTCGCGGCGGCCCGCACGCTGAGTTTTACCCGTGCGGCGGCGCAACTCTGTATCTCGCAGCCTGCCGTCAGCAAACACATCCGCGAACTTGAATCCCGTTACAAGGTCCCGCTGTTCACCCGTCGTGGCAGCCGCCTGGAGCTGACCGAGGCGGGGACGACGCTGCTTGCCGCTGCGGAGCGACTGGCCGAAGGGTATCGGCGCCTCGAGTACGACATGAGCCTCTGTA
Source organism: Candidatus Alistipes intestinipullorum (assembly GCA_019113885.1). Lineage (GTDB taxonomy): Bacteria > Bacteroidota > Bacteroidia > Bacteroidales > Rikenellaceae > Alistipes > Alistipes intestinipullorum. The sequence continues at coordinate 7,789 of DXGO01000022.1, forward strand.
CGAGCCGGGTCGAAGGAGAATTGCGGCTCGGGGCCAGTACGACCGTTGCCCAGTATCTCCTGCCGCCGCTCCTGGCGCGTTTCACCATGCGTTTCCCAGGCGTGAGGGTCTCGATGCTCTCCGACAACAGCGACCGCGTGGAACATGCGCTTCTGCGCGGAACGATTGACTTGGGGGTAGTCGAGAGCGTCAGTCGCCGTCAGGGGCTGCACTATTCGCTTTTCCGGCCTGACGAGTTGGTCCTTGTCGCCCGGCCGGGCGGCGCCTATGCTCGTGTGGAGTCGGTCTCTCCCGAGGCGTTGTGCCGTCTCCCGCTTGTGTTGCGTGAGAACGGTTCGGGAACCCTCGAGGCGATCACCTCGGGGCTTGCTGCCCACGGCATCCGTCTCTCGCAGTTGAATGTGGTCATGCGGTTGGGTACGACCGAGGGGATCAAGGCGTTTGTCCGTCACAGCGACGCCATGGCCATCGTATCGGTCGTATCGGTCATCGACGAACTCCGTAACGGAGTTTTGCGGATCGTGGATTTCGAAGGAATGGCGCTGACCCGTGATTTTTCGTTCGTGCATGCCGCTGCCGAGCCGGCCCGTCTGGTCGGACAGTTCATCGACTTCGCACGCGTCGGCGACTGATCCTGCCTCTCTCCTGCCTTTCAGACAGACGCGATAACCTGTGGTTATGCCATATTCCAAAAAGTCGTTTTATATTTTCATAAAAAGGCCTGATCTTTGCCGCCGATAAAACCTGGTTATCGAAAACGCAAAATCGACCTATGTTGGAAAAAGGCAACCGCGCCAATACGCTGCACGGAATTCTTCTGATCGTTCTCTTCTCGTTCGCGGCTTTCTACATTGCCGGCTTCTCCTTTGTCAAGGAGCTTTCGCTGAGTCCTCTCATCATCGGTATCGTCCTCGGCATGCTCTATGCCAACAGCCTCAGGAACCGGCTTCCCGAGACATGGGTGCCCGGCATCAAGTTCTGCTCGAAACAGGTGCTGCGCTGGGGGATTATCCTCTATGGGTTCCGTCTGACGCTGGCCGAGGTGGCGGCCGTCGGCGGCCCGGCGATTGTGGTCGACCTGATTGTCGTGACGGTGACCATTCTGGGTGGCGTATTGCTCGGGCGGCTGCTGAAAATCGACCGCGATACGGCGCTCATGACTTCGACAGGCAGCGCTATTTGCGGCGCTGCGGCCATTCTGGGGGCTGAACCCGTCGTGAAGTGCGAAGGATACAAGACGGCCATTGCCGTTTCGACGGTTGTCATCTTCGGAACGCTTTCGATGTTCCTTTATCCGGTGATGTACCGTACGGGAATGCTCGATGGATTGTCCGATACGGGGGTGGCTATCTATACCGGCAGTACGTTGCACGAAGTGGCCCACGTCGCCGGGGCCGGCAATGCGATGGACCCTGCCGATTCGCTCGGCATCGCCGGCACGGCTACCATTACAAAAATGATCCGTGTCATGATGCTGGCTCCCGTGCTGGTGGTTATGAGTTTCGTGTTGGCGCGCCGCCGGCGTGCGGAAGCAGGTGCATCGTTGCAGAAAAGTCGGATCTCGATCCCCTGGTTCGCTTTCGGATTCCTCGGGGTCATCTGCCTCAATTCGTTGTTGCAGTACCTTATCGGGGTGGAATCGGTGCGCGATATTCCGTTGAACGGAGCCATTGAGTATCTAGATACTTTCCTGCTGACCATGGCGATGACGGCACTCGGCACCGAGACCAGCCTCGACAAGTTCCGGCAGGCCGGGGCCAAGCCCTTCATCCTGGCCGGATTGCTCTATGTTTGGTTGGTGGTCGGCGGGTATTTCGTCACGAAATACATCGTCGCATTGAGTTGACGTGCGCGTATCTCTTGACGTGCCCATTCATGTATGTGTGTGGCGCGGTCCGAATCGCTTTCGGGCTGCGCACACGCTTTTTGCCTTTATGGCAATCGAGGCAATTCAGGGCGTTCATGTTCGGAATAGAGCAATACGCGTTCTCTGACGAAGTCCGCGAAGTCGCGGGCTTCATCGTTTTCAATCAGCCGCGGATAGCTTAACAGCACCAGACGGTGCGTCTCGAACGGGCGCCTGAACGACGGATGCAGATACGTTTGCGGGTTCATGACGAATCCCAGACGTTGGTAGAAATGGAGCCTGCGGATCGAAATCTCATCCTCCGGCGGATCGATCTCCAAAATGACTTGCCTGCCATTGCAGAAGGCGGCGAGGGCTTCGGACCCGATGTGGCACCCCCGCAATTCGGGGTTTACGGCCAGGTGCTCGATATAGTACCATTCGTTGACCTTCCAGAAGTAGAGTAATCCAGCGAACCGGCCCTTGAGCCAAATGCCGTCGGCTTCGTACCGGGGATCGTCCATAGCTCGCAGGTGGTCGTCTTCGGAGCGTATCTCCTTTGGCGGGAATGCGTTGCGGTAGAGTTCCATCGCCTCTTTCCAGCCTTTGTCGGCCGGTGATCGGAAGGGGATGAGTTGCAGGGAGGGTTTCATCTCTTTATCGTTGTTTATTCTCGTCCTTTTTTGCCATTCTTCCCTTTGCGCGCACATCGGCGTTTTTGGATTTCTTTGGCAAATCTTTTTGTCGATTCAGAAAAAGAGCAGGCTCCAGTTCGTGGAGCCTGCTCTTAACATCCAGTCGGTTCAGCCTACTTGTTGTCGTATCCCAGCGATTTCGACGCTGCGTAGGAGATCTTCAGGGCATTGGCCCGGCGAAGTTCCTGCTTCACGTCCGTTACGATACCCATCTTCGTAGCCTGGTCGGCCTTCAGGCAGATCGTCATCGAAGCACGGTCGGCTTCGCTGAGCTTGTCGCGCTCTGCGGCGACGAAGTCCAGGATATCACGTGTCGTGCGGTACGAGTCGTTCAGCTGGATGCGCGGCGCAGTACCGAACTTCGCCTGCATCATGATCGACGGAGGTCCGATGTGGATGAAACTTACGAGCGATTTCTTCTCGAGTTTCTGCACTTCGGTAGCCTCGGGGAGTTTGTATCTTACGAGCAGTTCCTGATCGCGCATGGTCGTCGAGACCATGAAGAAGAAGAGGATCATGAAGATCACGTCAGGAAGCGATGCGGTCGAGATGCCGGGCAAACTTTTGTTGCCCTTCTTTTTCATTACTGCCATGACTTTCTACTTCTTGATGTTACGCGGTTCTGCCTCCGAAATCTTCAGAGGTACGGCTTTCGATACGGCATTGCGCTCCTCTTCGGTGAGTTCCGAGAATTTGGAGCCGAACTTGCGCATCGCTACTTCGTCGCGCACTTCGTTGAAGGCGCGGGTGAGTTCATTCTGCACCATGATGTAGGACTGGTAGTCCGTATCACGGGTGGTCTGCAGCGAGATGACACCTTCGCTCACGGGGTACATCCAGGTGCTGCCATCGGGGAGCTCGATCTCCTTCTCGACCTTCTCGGGCAGGTTCTCATCGTCCATGGGGTTCACGATGAACTCCTTGGCGATGTCCTTGAGCTGGTTGAGCGAGATCACTTCCTGCTTGCTGATGGGACCTGCCATGATATTACCGCTACCCGAGATGAGTACCAGGAACAGGTTGCGGTCCTTGACCTTGATCTCCTCCTGCTGTTGATCCTCAGGAGGCATCGGGGGAAGCACACGCGCGATACCCGTATCGGTATTCATGGTCGTGGCCACAAGGAAGAAGATCAGCAACAGGAAGGCGATGTCGGCTTGGGACCCGGCGTTGATGTCCGGAGTTTTTCTTTTA
>DXGO01000023.1 GCA_019113885.1 Candidatus Alistipes intestinipullorum
CTCGTGGATATATAATAATGAAAGGGGTTACTAAACAAGGCCCCCGAAAGATAGTTTACAAAAGAATCAGTACTCAGTATTATGAATAAGATCGAAATATCCGACACTTTGCTGTTCAAGTTTTTCCTTGGGGAGACTACGAACGATGAAACAGACCGGATTGCGGCATGGCTGGATGCGAATCCTGAGGAGCACCAAAAATATATGAACGAAGTTCATGAAAAATTCATCATAAGTATTATGACCGAACCGGACTCCGTTCCCGAAGCTGATACGAACTTCTGGTACCGCATAACACACTCGGGGCCGGTTCGCCTAACCATGGGAATTGCGGCCACATTGCTTATGGTTATCGGAGGGAGTTACCTGTTTTTCGCCTCCCGCATGGAGCGGCTGGCCGGAACCCCCACCTCCATCGAGGCTCCGGCCGGACAGCATGTCCGCATTGCGCTGAGCGACGGTACCGCCGTCGAGCTCAATTCGAAAAGCCGGATTACCTATCCGGCGCTCTTCACGGGAGGGGAGCGCCGGGTCCGGTTGGAGGGAGAGGCGATGTTCGACGTACAGCATGACGGGAAACTCCCTTTCATTGTCGAAACCTATGCATGTGACATCGAAGTCCACGGGACCCGGTTCAATGTGATTGCCGAGGAGTCGGCACAGGAGTTCTCGACGGCACTGTTCGAAGGAAGTGTTGCCGTAATGAACAAAGTGAACGACGAGCAGATTCTAATGGAGCCCAATACCATCGTGCAATTGAAAAACGGGCATCTCCATCTGAGCGACCTAAAGAGCCGCGACAATTACCTGTGGACCGACGGGATCATCTCGTTCGGAGGCGATGACTTCGGACAGATCATTGACAAGTTGAGACGGTATTTTGATGTAAAGATTGAGATCCAAAGAGAGACTTTGCCCGAGATCAAATACAAACGGCTGAAAGTCCGTACTTCGGAAGGCATAGATCACATCCTGCGCATTCTGCAACGCTCCTCGGATTTTACCTACGAATACAACGACCTTGAGAATAAAATTACCATCAAATAGAATAGCATAACTCATTCAAGTCAAATAACCAAAACCCAACTGCCTATGAATTTCATATAGAACCTAAACCGCCTTTTTTTGATTGATAAAAAAAGCCTGCAGGTGCTGCAACACCCACAGGCCGCAGTTCAATCAAAAATACTAACCGATTTTTACTTGAACCTTAACTCACAAATGTATGAATAAAAAGATTATTCAGCAAATCCGTCTGTCTATTCTTTTGTTCGTTCCAGCCTTGCTGTTCCCGGCATCTGCCATTCATGCTCAGAATACACGGGTTACAATCCGGGGAAACAAGGTGAAAATGGAACAGGTCATCAGCTCAATCGAGAGACAGACCCGTTATCTTTTCGGCATCGGCGACAATGTGAACACAGACCTTCTGGTCACGGTGCAGGTCGAGAACGAACCCCTGAAAAAGGCTCTTGACGAGATGGTCCGCGGCACGGACATCGCCTATTCGATTGAGGGGAGCAATATCCTTCTTTTCCGCAATGCGGCACAACCAGGAGGTGCCGCGAGAATCTCCGGCCAGGTACTGGACGCCAAAGGACAACCCATTATCGGGGCGTCGGTCATCGTTCGCGGAACGACCGTCGGTGTCTCGACGGACGCCGAGGGATGTTTCTCGCTGGAGGTCCCGGCCCCGGCGGACTCGCAAACATTAGAGATCAGCTACCTGGGGTACGAAACGGAGGCTGTCACCGTCGGCTCGCGCACATCGTTTGCCGTGACGCTCCGAGAGTCGTCGTCGGAGATCGAACAGGTGGTCGTTACCGCCCTGGGCATCAAGCGCCAGGAAAAAGCCCTTTCGTATAATGTTCAGCAGATCGATGCCGCAGACATCACCACCGTGAAGGACGCCAACTTCATGAACTCGCTCGCTGGCAAGGTGGCCGGCGTGACGATCAACACCTCGTCGTCGGGCGTCGGCGGCGCCACGAAGGTCGTCTTGCGCGGCAACAAGTCCATTTCGCAGTCGTCGAACGCCCTGTACGTTATCGACGGTATCCCGATGTACAACTTCGGCGGCGGAGGCGGCACGGAGTTCGATTCGCGGGGCGCCACCGAGTCCATCGCCGACCTGAACCCCGAGGACATCGAGTCGATGTCGGTGCTGACGGGCGCTGCGGCAGCCGCCCTCTACGGTTCGGAGGCGGCAAACGGTGCCGTGATGATCACGACGAAGAAAGGGCAGGCCGGGGCGCTGAAAGTGACGCTTTCGAGCAATACGGAGTTTCTGAATCCCTTCGTACTGCCGGAGTTCCAGAACCGCTACGGCACGGGACTCAACGGCACGAGCAGCGGCTCGAAGATCTACAGTTGGGGTGAGCGGCTGAATGCGGGGTCGCGCTATGGCTATACCCCGAACGACTTTTTCGAAACCGGCCATGTCTATACGAATGCCGTGACGGTCTCGGGCGGTACGGACAAGAACCAGACCTACTTTTCGGCCGCGTCGGTCAATTCGGACGGCATCATCCCCAACAACGAATACGACCGTTACAACTTTACGTTCCGCAATACCTCTTATTTCCTCAAAGACAAGCTGCGTCTCGATGCATCGGCCAGCTACATCTACCAGCAGGACCAGAACATGACCAACCAGGGTGTCTATTCGAACCCTTTGGTCCCAGCCTACCTGTTTCCGCGGGGCGAGAACTTCGACCTCTACCGGCGTTTCGAACGTTACAACGAGGGTACGAAGCTCATGGAGCAGTTCTGGTCAGCGGACATGGAAGGAGGCGACCTGCGTATGCAGAACCCCTACTGGATCGCCTACCGCAACCTCCGCAACACGGACAAGAAGCGTTACATGCTCTCGTTCTCGGCGTCGTATGACATCCTGCCGTGGCTGAACGTCACGGGGCGCGTCAGGATCGACAACGCCAACTCGCTCTATACGCAGAAACTCTACGCCTCGTCGAACACGACGATCACCGACGGCGGCAAAAACGGCCACTATACCGAAGCCCGTGCCTACGACTCGCAGACCTACGGCGACATCCTGGCGAACGTGACCAAGACCTTCGGAGACGACTGGTCGCTGACGGCCAACATCGGCGCCTCGATCAACAACGTGAAGACCGACGAATTGTCGTACCGGGGCCCGATCCAGGAGAACGGTCTTCCGAACGTTTTCAACGTCTTCGACCTCGACGACACGAAAAAACGAGCCGAGAAGACGGGCTGGCACGACCAGACGCAGTCGATCTTCGCCTCAGTCGAGGTGGGGTGGCGACAGATGCTCTACCTGACCGTCACGGGCCGCAACGACTGGGCCTCGCAGATCGCCGGATCGTCGGAATCCTCGTTCTTCTATCCGTCGGTCGGACTGTCGTGGGTTCCGACTTCATTATGGAAGATGGGCGATGCCTTGAGCTACTTGAAACTCCGCGGTTCGATCGCCTCGGTGGGTACGCCGTTCCCGCGCTACCTGACGATCCCGACCTACGAATACGACGCCACGAACCGCGTCTGGAAAGACAAGACCCACTATCCGATCGGGGACCTGAAACCCGAACGGACGATCACCTACGAAGTGGGTCTGGACGCGCGTCTGTGGCGTCACATCAACCTTTCGGTTTCGTGGTACCAGGCCGACACGAAGAACCAGACCTTCGACCCCTCGCTACCGCCCTCGTCCTCCTACACGACGATCTACCTCCAGACGGGCCATGTCCGCAATACGGGTGTCGAGCTCTCGGCGGGGTATGACAACCGCTGGGGCGATTTCCGCTGGGCGACGAACTTCACCTTCTCGTGGAACCGCAACGAGATCATCGAACTAGCGGCCAATGCCGTGAACCCGGTAACGGGCGAGCCGCTGAATCTCGAAAAGCTCGACATCAAGGGGCTCGGCAAGGCGAAGTACATTCTCAAGGAGGGCGGCACGCTGAACGACCTCTACACGACCTCGAGCCTGCGGTTCAACGACAACGGCTACGTCGAGGTGGACAAGAGCGGCAACCTGCTCATCACGGACGAAGGCGAGGACATCTATCTCGGCTCCGTCGTTCCGGACTACAACCTCGCGTGGCGCAACGACTTCTCGTGGAAGGGGCTGAACCTCGGCGTGCTCTTCACGGGGAGCATCGGCGGTGTTTGCTATTCGGCGACGCAGGCCAACATGGACCTCTACGGCGTTTCGGAGGCATCGGCCGCGGCGCGTGATGCCGGAGGCGTGTGGATCAACGGCCGCGAACTGGTCGATGCGCAGAAGTGGTACCAGGCGATCGGTTCGCAGTCGGGACTGCCTCAATACTACCTCTATTCGGCCACGAACTTCCGCCTGCAGGAGTTATCGCTGGGCTACACGCTCCCATCGAAGTGGTTCCGCGACAAGATGCGCATGACCGTCTCGTTCGTGGGGCGCAACCTCTGGATGATCTACTGCAAGGCGCCGTTCGATCCTGCGGCCGTGGCCTCCACGGGGCTGAACTACCAGGGCATCGACTACTTCATGATGCCGTCGCTGCGCAGTTTGGGCTTCAACGTAAAATTCCAATTCTAAATGAACAGCAAGACCATGAAAACTACG
>DXGO01000024.1 GCA_019113885.1 Candidatus Alistipes intestinipullorum
ACGACGAGGGCATGGCGATCTGCAAGTGGGTGTACCCGGGCATGAGCACCTCCCGGTATCGTTCGCTCTGCTCCTGCAAGCGGTCGAAGAGGGCCTTCGTATCGTCGGCGACCTTCCGCAGCTCGTCGCGCAGGAAGAGTTTCAGGTCGACGAGCACCTGGTCGTTGCGCGAGCGGCCCGAGTGGATCTTCTTTCCGACGTCGCCCAGCCGGCGGGTGAGCAGCAGCTCGACCTGCGAGTGGACATCCTCCGTGTCGGGTTCGATTTCGAAGCGTCCGGCCTCGATCTCGGCGGCAATCTCATGGAGCCCGGCCGTGAGTGTTTTCAGCTCCTCGGCGGTGAGGAGGCCGATCTTTTCGAGCATGGTGATATGTGCCAGCGATCCCTGGACGTCGTAACGGGCCAGTTGGAGGTCCAGATCGCGGTCCTGGCCTACGGTGTACTCTTCGATCATCTTGTCGGGTTCGAAACCCTTGTCCCAAAGTTTGGTGGTGCTCATGCGTATAGAATGGCTAACTGTTCGATGTATTTTTCGTAAAGGGCGATCGCCTGGTCGATCTCGTCGATGCGGACGAATTCGTCGGCCGAATGGGACCGTGCCGAATCCCCGGGGCCCATTTTGAGCGACGGGAAGGGCATCAGCGTGCGGTCGGAGGTTGTGGGCGATACGAACGTGTCGCGTCCGATGGCCCTTGCAGCCCGGACAAGCGGGTGGTCTTCACTCACGGCGGCGGCGCGGATGCGCGTCGAGCGGGGCACCGCCTCCGAACGGATCGCCCCGCGGAGAATCTCGACGACCTCTTCGTTCGAGTAGGCGTCGGTCGTACGCAGGTCGACGACAAAGCGGCATACGTCGGGTACGACGTTGTGCTGCGTGCCGGCCTCGATCTGCGTTACGGCAATCCCGACGGGTCCCAACAACTCCGATTCGCGCTCGAAACGGAACGTGCGCAGACGCGCGATGTCGTCCAGGGCGATGTAGAGGGCGTTGACGCCCTCGCCGCGGGCTGCATGCCCGCTCTTGCCGCGGGCCGTGCAGTCCAGCACGACCAGGCCGCGTTCACCCGTTGCGGCCTGCATTCCGGTGGGTTCGCCGACGAGCGCCATATCGATCCGTCCGAGAGCCGGCAACAGCGCCCGCATGCCGTGTTCGCCCATGCACTCCTCCTCGGCCGAGAGGGCCAACACGAGGTTGAAAGGCAGCTGTTGCCTTCGGAACGAGAGGAACGTCTCCGTGAGGGCGACGACCGAAGCCCCGGCATCGTTGCTCCCAAGCCCGTACAGACACCCCTGCTCGATCGCCGGCGTGAAGGGGTCGCGCGTGTAGGAGGCTGCCGGGCGCACCGTATCGTGATGCGAGTTCAGCAACAGCGTGGGACGTTCGGGGTCGAACCCTTCGGCGCGAGCCCAGACGTTGTTGTGCAGCCGTTCGGGGGCGGCACCCTGTTCGTCGAGAAACGCAAAAAGCAGATCGCCCGTTTGTGCCTCGTTGCGTGACAGCGAGGGCGTTGCGATCATTCGCTTCAACAGTTCGACAGCTTCCTGAGTTTTCGGTTTCATGGTATTTTTGAAAATGGCTCTCTTGGAGCAATGACTCTCGGGCTCTTTTCGGTGACTCGCTCCCTGCAGGTTCGACCGCCGGGTTTGTCTCTCTTTCTTCCTCGCTCTCCCACCCGGCTGACGATTCCCGTCCTGTGTCGGCCCGCACTCCGTCCCAGCCTATCGGATGACGGTTCCGATGCCGTTGCCGAGGTGTGCGGAGCTGCGTATCGTAACACTCCGTACCCCCTGCTCGACAGCCTTCAGGGCATTCTCCACCTTGGGGATCATCCCTTTGCTGATCGTGCCGTCGGCCTTGAGCGGCGGGTAGCTCTGCGCCGTGATTTCGGGAATGACGCTGGTCTCGTCTTCCGGATCACGCAGTACGCCGGCCTTCTCGAAGCAGAAGACCAGATCAACCGGGGCGATGGCTGCGGCGCCGAGCGCCACGGCCGAAGCAACGCTGTCGGCATTGCAGTTGAGCAGCGTGCCTTGTCCGTCGTGCATGATGGCCGAGAAGACGGGCACCAACCCGCCCTCGAGGAGCCTTCTGAGCAGTTCCGAATCGACCCGTTCGATGTCGCCGACGAATCCGTAGTCGATCGGATGCGGCGGTCGTCGTCGGGCCGTGACGGCGTTACCGTCGGCCCCGGACAATCCGATGGCGTTGCAGCCCGCGGCCTGCAGTCCGGCGACGACCTGTTTGTTGATCAGTCCGGCATAGACCATCGTCACCACGTCGAGCGTACCCTTGTCCGTAATGCGTCGTCCGTCGACCATCTGGACCTTCAGTTCGAGCCGCTCGGCCAGTCTTGTGGCGAGCTTCCCGCCTCCGTGTATGAGGATCTTGGGACCCTCGACGGCGGCGAACTCTCCGAGAAAAGCCTTCAGGGCTTCGGGGTTGTCGATGACGTTGCCCCCGATCTTCATGACGGTAATCGCCCTCATTGCAACCCCTCCAACAGACGTTTCAGAACCACCTGGGCCGAGATTTCGCGGTTGGCGGCCTCGGGGATCACCAGCGAACGCGGCGATTCGATCACGTCGTCCGTGACGATCATGTTTCTCCGCACGGGCAGACAGTGCATGAAGAAGGCATTGTTCGTCAGGGCCATCTTCTCCGTATCGACCGTCCAGGCGCGATCCCTCGAGAGGACCTTCCCGTAGTTGGGGTCGGCGTATGCGGCCCAGTTTTTGGCATAGACGAAATCGGCGCCTTCGAGTGCCTTGCGCTGGTCATATTCGACACGGGCTCCTCCGACGAACTTCGGGTCCAGTTCATAGCCTTCCGGGTGTGTGATGACGAAATCATACCCGGCGGCGTTCATCCACTCGGCGAAGGAGTTTGGAACGGCCTGCGGCAACGCATTGGGGTGGGGCGCCCAGGTCATAACGACTTTCGGACGCTCCGTGGTCTTGTACTCCTCGATGGTGATCAGATCGGCGAAGCTCTGCAGGGGATGTCTGGTTGCGGCCTCCATCGAGAAGACCGGACGTCCCGAGTAGCGGATGAACTGTTCGAGGACGCGCTCCTCGTAATCCTCGGCCTTGTCGCGGAAGCGGGCGAACGAGCGCACGCCGATCACGTCGCAGTACGATCCCATGACGGGGATGGCTTCGAGCAGGTGTTCGGCCTTGTCGCCGTCCATCACCACGCCGCGCTCGGTTTCGAGTTTCCAGGCGCCCTGGTTGACGTCGAGGACCATGACGTTCATGCCGAGGTTCATGGCGGCCTTCTGGGTCGAGAGCCGTGTGCGGAGGCTCGAGTTGAAGAAGAGCATCAGCAACGTGCGGTTGCGTCCCAGCCCGGTGAACTGGAAGCGGTCGCGCTTGATTTCGAGGGCTTCGGCGACGGCGGCCTTCAGGTCGCCGATATCCTGTACGCAGGTGAATTTTTTCATGTTGTCAAGCTATTTTTCGTGCAACGTGTCGTGGAACGCTTCGAGGAAGCGCGCGGCCAGTTCGCGCGTAAGGCACAGTGCCGGCAGCAGCCGTACGGTCGAGGCGCCGGCGCCGCCCGTGAAAATGTGTTTCCCGAAGAGGAGCTTCTTGCGCAGCTCCGACCCCGAGCCGTCAATCTCGATGCCGATCATCAGGCCGCGGCCGCGCACCTCCTTCAGGCGGTCGAAGTGCTGCAGCTCGTCGAGCAGGTAGCTGCCCACTGCGGCGGCGTTCTCCACGAGGCCTTCACGCTCGATGACCTTCAGCACGGCGATGGCTGCGGCGCAGGCCAGGTGGTTGCCGCCGAAGGTGGTGCCGAGCATCCCCGGGCGCGCCACGAAATGCGGGGCGATCAGCACGCCGCCGATCGGGAAGCCGTTGGCCATTCCCTTGGCCGTGGTAATCAGGTCGGGGCGGATGCCGGCCTGCTGGTGGGCGAAGAACCGCCCCGTACGGCCGTATCCCGACTGTATTTCGTCCAGAATAAGCTGCGTGCCGGTTTCGGTAGTCGCCTCGCGCAGGCCGCGGAGAAATTCGTCCGTCGGGCAGTGGATGCCCGAGACGCCCTGAATGCCCTCGACGATGACGGCCGCATACTCCCGTGAAGCGAGTTTGGCGCGGGCTGCTTCGAGGTCGTTCAACGGAGTGAACTCCACGTTGGGCGTCTGGTTGAAGGGCGACGAGATGGCCGGGTTGTCGGTCACCGCGACAGCGCCCGACGTACGTCCGTGAAATGCCCTGGCGATGGCCAAGACCTTGCTGCGCCCCGTGTGGAACGACGCCAGCTTCAGGGCGTTTTCGTTGGCCTCGGCGCCCGAGTTACAGAGGAAGAGGCGGTAATCGTCGTAGCCCGAGAGCCGTCCGAGGCGAGCTGCCAGTTCCGTCTGCAGGGAGTTTTCGACCGAGTTGGAGTAGAATCCGAGTTTTGCGACCTGCTCCGAGATGGCCTTTACGTAGTCGGGCTGTGCATGGCCGATCGAAATGACGGCGTGCCCGCCGTAGAGGTCGAGGTACTCGGTGCCGGCCTCGTCGTAGACGAAGCACCCTTTTCCCCGCACCGGCTCGACCGGATAGAGCGAATATACGTTGAAGAGTTCCATGATAGACTTTTGGTTTGGGTTCCGCGCGGACGGAGCGACTCTTTCGGCCACTCGCCCGGCGGAGGTTTTAAAACGCGCTGGCCTTGAGCCGCAGCCCCTCGCGCTCGTCGAGCCCGAACATCAGGTTCATGTTCTGTACGGCCTGCCCCGAGGCGCCTTTCAGCAGGTTGTCGATCGCCGAAACGATGTGCAGTTTCGAGCCGTGCCTGGCCACCTGCACCAGCGCCTTGTTGGTGTTGACCACCTGTTTGAGGTCGACGGCACGCTCCGTGGCGTGCGTGAAGGCGGCATCCGCATAGTAGTCGGCATAGAGCTTCCGGGCAGCCTCCTCGTCCAGCGCACACGTCGTGTAGACGCTTGCGAGGATGCCGCGTGTGAAGTCGCCGCGCATTGGGACGAAGTTGATCTCGCGGTCGAACCCGGGCTCCAGAAGCCGCAGGTTGCGGCCGATCTCGAGCAGGTGCTGGTGCGTGAAGGCCTTGTAGACCGAGAGGTTCGCGGCCCTCCAGCTGAAGTGGGTTGTGGCCGAGGGCTTCACCCCGGCGCCGGTCGATCCCGTGACGGCCGTGACGTGCACCTCGTCCTGCAGGAGCCCCGCGGCGGCCAGGGGCAGCAGCGCCAGCTGGATCGCCGTGGCGAAACATCCGGGGTTGGCAACCCGCCGGGCGTGGCGGATCCGCTCGCGGTTCATCTCCGGCAGCCCGTAGACGAATCCCTCCGACTCGTCGCGGAAGTCCTGTGCGAGGTCGATAATCCGCAGATCCTCGGGAAGCGTCTGCTCCGCCAACCACGTGCGGCTCTGTCCGTGTGCCGAGCAGAGGAACACGACGTCGACGGCCGCGAGGTCATACTCCGCGCAGAAGCGCATCGACGTCTCGCCCTCCAGCCCTCCGTGGACCTCCGTGAGGAGATTCCCGGCGTTCGACGTGCTGTGGACGAACGCGATCTCCACCTGCGGATGGTTCACCAGCAGACGGATCAATTCGCCGGCGGTGTATCCGGCGCCTCCGATGATGCCCGCGCGAATCATTTCTCCTTCTTTTCGTTGCGTTTCTGGACGTTGTAGTAGATCTTGATCTGGTTGCCGAGGATCTTCGTGAAGCCCTTCACGTCGTCGGCCGTCCAGGCCTTGTTGACCTCTCCGTACTCACCGAAGTCGGTCTTCATCAGGTCGTACGTCGACTCGACGCCCACGAGCGTGTAGTTCCTCGGGCGGAGGATCAGCTCGACGGTACCCGTCACGTTGCGCTGCGAGGAGATGAGCATCGCCTCGATGTCGCGCATCACCGGCTCGAGGTACTGTGCCTCGTGGAGGAACATGCCGTACCACGTGGCGACCTGGTCCTTCCAGTAAATCTGCCACTTGGTGAGCGTATGCTTTTCGAGCATCTTGTGCGCGGCGATAATGAGCATCGGCGCAGCCGCCTCGAATCCCACGCGGCCCTTGATGCCGATGATCGTGTCGCCGATGTGCATGTCGCGACCGATTCCGAACTTCGAGCCGATGGCCTCCACGGCGCGGATCGCCTCGACCTTGTCGGCGTAGGGAGTTCCGTTCACGGCGCACAGCTCGCCCTTGTCGAACGAGAGTTTCAGGTGCTCCTCGCCTTCGGCCGTAATCTGGCTCGGGTAGGCCTCCTCGGGAAGCGTCTGTTCCGAGTGGAGGGTCTCCTTGCCGCCGATGGAGGTGCCCCACAACCCCTTGTTGATCGAGTACTCCATCTTCTTGTAGTCGGCCGTAATGCCGTGTTTGCGCAGGTAGTCGATCTCGTACTCGCGCGTAAGGGTCATGTCGCGCGTCGGAGTGATGATCTCGATCCCGGGGGCGAGAATCTGGAACGTGAGGTCGAACCGCACCTGGTCGTTGCCTGCGCCGGTCGAGCCGTGGGCAACGGCGTCGGCGCCGATCTTCTTGGCATATTCGATGATGGCGATGGCCTGGAAGATGCGCTCCGAGCTGACCGAAATGGGGTAGGTGCCGTTGCGGAGGATGTTTCCGAAGACCATGTAGCGGATGCTCTTCTCGTAATACTCCTGCTCGATGTCGAGCGTGGCGTGCTTCACGGCGCCGAGCTCCATGGCGCGTTTCTCGATGCGCTCGAGTTCGGGTTTCGAGAAGCCTCCCGTATTGGCGATGGCCGTATAGACGTCATAACCCTTCTCTTCGGAGAGGTATTTCACGCAGAACGAGGTGTCGAGACCTCCGCTGAATGCCAGCACGACTTTTTTCTTGGATTCCATGGTATTGTGTTGTTTTTATTTACTTCAGGTGAAAGAGTTTTTTGAACTTGTTCTTGAGGAACATGACGTAGGGCGCGAAGCGCGAATGCTTCTGCGGGGGTTCCTTGGCGGGGTCGTACAACATGCCCGTGCAGAGGCACATGCGGCGGTTGTTGCGTTGGAGAATGTCGTAATTGCAACATCCTTCGCACCCTTTCCAGAACTCCTCGTCCTCGGTCAGTTCGGAAAAGGTCACCGGAACGTATCCCATGCGCGAGTTGAGCTTCATGACCGGAAGCGACGTAGTGATACTGAACAACTTGGCATACGGGAATCGTCGTCGGGCCAGCTCGAAGGTTCGTCGTTTGATCTGCTCCGCGAGTCCCATGTGCCGGTACTCGGGATCAACGATCAGACCGGAGGTTGCGACGAAGTCGCCGTGCCCCCAACACTCGATGTAGCTGAATCCGACCAGTCTTTCACCGTCCAGCGCCACGACGGCCTTGCCACCGGTCATTTTTGCGGCGATGTACTCGGGCGAGCGCTTGGCGATACCCGTTCCCCGCTGCAAGGCGGACTCGTAGATCAGCTGGCAGATACGCGGTGCGTAGTGCGCGTGCGACGAGTCGGCAAATACGACGCTGATTGTGTTGTTGTTCATTTATCGGGAAAGTGGATAAAATAAAAAATGAAAAAGTTGTGCGAAACGATGTCAATTGATGCGGTAGGCGCGCTGCACGCCCTTGATCCTCAGAATCTGATGGATGAGCGTATCGACGACGCCTGCGCCGGGCACCTCGACCGCGACGGTCCCGGCGATGCAGCCGTTGCCCGCCGCCGCGAAGTTGATTGAGCGGATATTGAGTTTCAGGTCGCGGATGATGACCTCCGTAATGTGGTTGGCCATGCCGGTGGTGTCGGCGGCGACGATGCGTATCGAGACGCGGAAAGCCCCTTCGGCCGACTGCCGCCAGCGGGCCTCGACAACCCGGTAGGGGTAGTTTTCACGCATGCGCTTGGCGTTGGGACAGTCGGTGCGGTGGATCGTGATGCCCGAGTTGATCGTGATGAACCCGAAGACCTCGTCGCCCTTGATGGGGTTGCAGCACTTGGCCAGTTTGTACTGGATTTTCGAGATGTCGTCGTCGATGACCAGGGCGTCCTGCGACGACGTCTCGCGGGGTGCGGCGTTGTGCATCGCGGCCTTCTGGCGTTCGATTTCGGCGGCTGCGGCGCGGCGCTCCTCGGCGGCTTCGCCCGAGAGGTGGCGTGTCAGGAGCTCCTTGACGGTCCCGAGGTCGAGCTTCTGCGTGGCGATCAGCCCGTAAATCTCGCTGCCGAGGCGCAGTTTGAAGTGGCGCGCGAGGTAGGCGACGGCCTCGTCGATCGAGATGGCCATCTTCCAGTTCTTGAGCTTGCGCTCCAGCTCCTCGCGTCCCATGCGGGTGTGCTTGGCCTGCTCCTCGCGCAGGAACGACTTGATCTTGTTGCGGGCCTTCGAGGTGACGACGAACGACAACCAGTCTGACTTGGGGGTCTGGTTCTTCTGGGTCTGGATTTCGACGATGTCACCGTTGTGGAGCGGTTCGCGGATCGCCGCGGCGCGGTTGTTGACACGCCCGCCGACGCAGGTCGAGCCGAGCGACGTATGGATATCGAAGGCGAAGTCGAGCAGCGTGGCCCCTTCGGGGAGTTTGCGCAGGTCTCCGTTCGGGGTGAAGACGAAAATTTCACCCGATGCGGGCTTGGCATCGAAGCGTTGGGCGAGCGAGTGGGTCGTATCCTCCATCAGCTCGCGCAGGCGGCTCAGCCACATTTCGCTGGTCTGTGCACCCTGCCCGACGCCCTTGTAGCGCCAGTGTGCGGCAATACCGCGTTCGGCGACCTCATCCATACGCTCGGTGCGTATCTGCACCTCAACCCAGCGGCCTTCGGCCGAGACGGTCGTGTGCAACGATTCGTACCCGTTCGACTTGGGGATCGAGATCCAGTCGCGCATGCGGTTGGGGTTGGGCGTATAGAAGTCCGTGACCACCGAGTAGGCGGTCCAGCAGAGTTGTTTCTCGGATTCGGGCGGACAGTCGATGATGATGCGGATGGCGAAGATGTCGTAGACGCCCTCGAAGGGCACGTGCTGCTTCTGCATCTTGTTCCAGATCGAGAAGATCGACTTCGTGCGGCTCTTGATGTGGTAGTGGATGCCGAGGCGGTTCAGCCGCTGCTCGATGGGTACCAGGAAGCGGGCGATGAAGGCGCGGCGTTCGTCGGCGCTTTCTTCGAGTTTCGTGACGATATGCTCGTAATCCTTCGGTTCGAGGTACTTCAGGGCGATGTCCTCCAGTTCGCTCTTAATCGAGTAGAGACCCAGCTTGTGGGCGATCTGCGCGTAGAGGTTCATTGACTCCCAGCTCTTCTTGCGCCACTTTTCGCGGGGGAACATCTCCAGCGAGCGCATCACTTCGAGGCGGTCGGCCAGCTTGATGAGGATCACGCGCGGGTCCTCGGAGTAGCTGACGATCAGGTCGCGGAAATTGTCGGCCTGCTCCTTGGCAACCTTGAGTTTCAGTTCCGAGATGTTCGACAGGCCCATGGTGATTCCCACGACCTGCTCTCCGAAACGGGCGCGGATGTCAGCCGTGAGGGCCAGGAACTCTTCGGCGGGAAGTTCCTTGTGGGCGATGCGCACGACGTCGTGGAGGATCGACGAGAGGGTGGAGTTGCGTCCGAGCCCCACTTCGGAGATCACGATCTCGGCCACGGCCACGCCGTGCCCGATCAGGGGCGAGCCGTCGTAGCGCGTGAGTGCGCCGAGTTTCGTCTCGGCATACTCGAGCGCTTCGTCGACCAGACGTTGCGTCTGCTCCGAGAAGTTCGTGCGTACGAGCGTACGGAGATTTTCGTAGCGTGAAAAGTCCATTTTGCCTAACCAAGTAACCTTGAGGGCAAAGATATGAAAAAAAATTATAAATTTGTCACGTTCAACCTGTACGTTGCAAGATGAAAGGGAAAAAGATGCCCTATTTGCCGACCCTGGGTGAGGAGATCGCCAACGCGGTGTCGCACGGCGTGATGTCGCTGGCGGCGCTGCTGGCGCTTCCGTTTGCGGCGGTATGGGCCTATGTGCATGATTCCGACGGTGTTTTGGCGTCGGTTTCGGTTTCGGTCTTCGTGATCTCGCTCTTCCTGATGTTCCTGGCCTCGACGCTCTACCATTCGATGAACCCCTCGTCGCGCCATAAGGAGGTGTTCCACATCCTCGACCATATCTTCATCTACGTGGCCATTGCCGGAAGCTATACGCCCATTGCCCTGTCGGTGATCGGCGGGTGGCAAGGGGTCTTCATCACCGTGTTGCAGTGGACGATGGTCGTTTTCGGCATCTTCTACAAGTCGTTGTCGCGGCGTTCGATTCCGGCCGTAAGCCTGACGATCTACCTTGTGATGGGGTGGACGATCGTCTTTTTCCTGCCGTTGTTCATCCGCCATGCCACGACGCCGCTGTTGGTGCTGATTGCCGCCGGCGGGATTTTCTACACGGTGGGAGCGTGGTTCTACGCCCGTAAGGGGTTCCGCTACCACCACATGGTGTGGCACCTGATGATCGACTTGGCGGCCGTTTGCCACTTTATCGGCATCGTCTTCTACCTCTACTGATTCTCCCTTTGCAAAAAATCGACGCCTCCGACCTGTTATGACAGGTCGGAGGCGTTTGTTTGAAACGGTTCTGAAAACAGGCTGTCAGTGCTTGTACACCACGTAAATATGATCCTCGGGCAGGGCGTAGCGCCGCCGCTCCTCCTCCGTGAGTGCCGCTGCGTAGTCGATGTCGGCGGCCTCGAATCCCGCTTCGCGCAGCCGGTCGGCATAGTCGGCGCCGTAGATGCGCCGGTGGTCGTACTGCCCGAAGATGCGCGTGCGTTCGTCGGGGTCGGTGATCGTGTCGTCCTCGTAGGTAGCCTCGTAGTCGCGGTCGACGGGTGAGAGGACAATGCCCCAGCCGCCGGGCTTCAGAATCCGATGCAACTCGCGCAGGGCTTTCCGGTCGTCGGCGACGTGTTCAAGGATGTGGTTGCAGAGCACGACGTCGACCGAGGCGTCGGCGAGCGGAATCTGCTGGATGTCGAAGTGCAGGTCGGCGAGCGGGCTTTCGAGGTCGGCCGTGACGTATTGTCCGGGATGGCCCTTGAAGTGGGGCTTCAGATGGCGCATGATACACACCTCGGGGGCAATGTGCAGCGTGCGGGGAAAGGCTGTCAGGAGGTCGGTCTCTCTCGTCAGATAGAGCCACAGCAGGCGGTGGCGTTCCAGCGACAGGCACTTCGGGCACAGTGCGTTGGACCGCGACTGTACGTAGCCGTAGGGGAGGAACTTTCTGTATTTCGCTCCGCACACGGGACACTCCACGTCCCGTCCGCGGTAGAAGAGCCCCATGGCCGGTACGGCCCACGAGGCCAGGCGCTGCAACACCGGCCGCGGGATGTGGTTCAATGCCCAGCGGATCAGCCGTTTCATGCCTCCAGGATTTGGTTCACCTCCTCTTCGGCCTTGCGCAGCCGCTCCTTGCACGTCGCGATGAGTTCCGTGGCGCGCTTTACCTCGGCGGCAAGGCTGTCCACATCCATCTCTTCGCTGCGGAAACGTCCGATGATGCGTTCGATTTCGGCGATCGCCTCGGCGTAAGTCGGTTCCTCTTTTTTCTTTGCCATATCT
>DXGO01000025.1 GCA_019113885.1 Candidatus Alistipes intestinipullorum
GCGCATCTACGAAAAGGCCGCAGGAAACACCGGGGCCAACACCCTTACGCAAACCCGTTTCCTGCAGAACGGTGCCTACCTGAGCATCCGCAACGTCACGCTCGGCTACACCTTCCCGTCGAAGTGGATCAACAAGCTTGGAATCAGCCGTTTGTCCGTATTCTTCAGCGGTGAGAACCTCTACACGTTCGACCACCTGCCCAAGGGGCTCGACCCCGAGCGATTCGTCACCGACGACCTCGGGAAGCGAGGCTTCACCTACCCCTACATGCGCAAATACTCGTTCGGTATCAACCTGACCTTCTGATCGGACCGTTAACCCATTCAAAGTACAATCGTCATGAAATACATAAAATATATCATCGGCATCTGCCTCTTCCTCCCCACATCCTGCTTGAACGACTCGTTCCTGGAGGAGTACCCCAAGGGACAGCAAACGGAATCCACCGTATTCACCACTTACGACAACTTCAAGACCTACGCATGGGGGCTCTATAACGTCTTCTTCGGCTACGCATACGACACTGGCCAGACCGACGAGATCTTCCGCGGCGACTACGAGGCCGACAACATGATCAAGGGCCTCGAAGGGAACCAAAGCCAATGGGCCTACCAGACCGCCAAGGCGACCGACGAATCGTCGAACTGGGACTATGACTATATCCGCCGCGTCAACCTGATGCTCGACAACATCGACGGTTCGCAGATGAGCGACGTCGACAAGGAACATTGGCGCAGCGTGGGCTACTTCTTCCGCTCGTACAAGTACTTCCAGATGCTCTCGAAGTTCGGCGACATCCCCTGGGTTGAGCATGTGCTCTCGGACGACAGCCCTGAACTCTACGCCCCGCGTGACAGCCGCGACCTGGTGGCCGGGAACATCCTCTCCAACCTGCAATACGCCGAGCAGAACATCGGCAACGACGACGGAAGCAACACGATCGGCGTAGCTGCCGTTCAGGCCCTCATGTCGCGCTTCACGCTCTTCGAGGGCACGTGGCGCAAATACCACGGGCTCGCCGACGCCGACACATACCTCAAGGAGTGCGTACGCGTTTCGGAAGCGCTGATCGCCCAATACCCCGAAGTGCACCCGAAATATGACGAACTCTTCAACTCAGAGTCACTCGCGGGCGTCACGGGCATCATCCTCTACAAAGCCTATGAGACCGGACAGCTGATGCACGGCCTGACCCGTATGGTACGCACCGGCGAGTCGTACATCGAGGCCACGAAGGATGCCGTCGACAGCTACCTCTGCCAGAACGGGTACCCGATCACCAACACCGCCAGCAACTACGCCGGAGACCACAACGTCTATGACCAGTTCCGCAACCGCGACTACCGTCTCTACCTGACGGTCTGCCCGCCCTACATGGTCAAAAAACCCAATGGGCCGAGCACGACCGACTGGGAGTATACCGACGACCCGCAGGATCGGGAATACATCGATCTGATGGCTACGATCTCGGGCGAGACCTACCACCGCCTGCCGTCGGCCAATTTCCGCAACTACACCGTGCAGGGGCAGCCCCACTTGAAGAACAACAACTGGGGACAGGGCTGGAACGCCTCGCAGATGGGATTCTGGGTATGGAAATACTACAACTCGCACACCGACTGCTCGTCGGCCAACGGTACGTGTACGACAGATGCCCCGCTCTTCCGCATCGGTGAGGTGATGCTCAACTACGCCGAAGCGATGTATGAACTGGGTAAATTCGACCAGACGGCCGCCAACAAGTCGATCAACAAGCTCCGTGCACGCGCCAACGTCACCCTGATGAACGTGGAGAGCATCGGCGATGACTTCGACCCGTCGCGTGACCAGGACGTCAAACCCGTACTGTGGGAGATCCGCCGCGAACGCCGCGTCGAGTTGATGGGCGAAGGATTCCGGCTCGACGACCTGCGCCGCTGGAAAAAGGGCGAATATGTCAACAAGCAGCCCCTGGGAGTCTATGTGACCGACGCCGCCTCTCTCAACGTGAAGGTGACCGGAGGCCCGAGCGACAACGAAGGCTACATCTACTTCTTCGGCGAGCCCCTCGGATGGCAGGAGTACTACTACCTCTATCCGCTGCCGCTGAAGCAGCTGGCGCTGAACAAGAACCTGGAACAGAATCCCGAATGGACCAAATAGTCCGGAGGGAGAACTATCGGGACCTGCCGTGCCGCCCTGCGGCATGGCAGGTCCCGATCCCATAAACAGAGAACCATGAAATCTCCGATTCCCGTAAAATACATGCTACTGTGCGGAGCGGCCTCATCCCTGGCAACCGCCTGCGGGACGAAGCCCGAGCCGCGGCCGATGAACGTGCTCTTCCTGATGGCCGACGACATGCGGCCCGAATTGGGATGCTACGGTGTGGAGGCCGTGCACACACCCAACATGGACCGGCTGGCAGCCGACGGCGTGCTCTTCCGCAACGCCTACTGCAACATCCCCGTCAGCGGCGCCTCACGCGCCAGCCTGCTCACGGGCGTCTATCCGCGCTATCCCGACCGGTTCATCAACTTCTCGGCCTACGCCAGCAAGGATTGCCCCCAGGCCATTCCCATCTCGCAATGGTTCACCGACCACGGGTACCACACCGTCTCGAACGGCAAGGTGTTCCACCACATCAGCGACCACGCCGATTCATGGAGCGAACCGCCCTACCGCAACCACCCCGACGGGTACGACGTCTATTGGGCCGAGTACAACAAGTGGGAACTGTGGATGAACTCCGAATCGGGCAAGACGATCAATCCCAAGACGATGCGGGGCCCGTTCTGCGAATCGGCCGACGTCGAGGACAACGCCTATGACGACGGGAAACTCGCCGAACGCACCGTCCGCGACCTGAAGCGGCTCAAGGAGTTGGGCGAACCCTTCTTCCTGGCCTGCGGATTCTGGAAACCCCACCTGCCGTTCAACGCGCCGAAACGCTACTGGGATCTCTACCGGCGCGAGGAGATTCCGATGCCCGACAACCGCTACCGTCCCGAGGGCCTGCCCGAGCAAGTACGTAACTCGTCGGAAATCTATGCCTATGCACGGGTCACCGACACCAGTGACATCGAATTCCAGCGCGAGGTAAAACACGGCTACTATGCCTGCCTGAGCTATGTCGACGCCCAGATCGGCAAAGTGCTCAATGCGCTCGACGAACTGGGCCTGGCCGACAACACGATTGTCGTGCTGCTCGGAGACCACGGCTGGAACCTCGGCGAGCACAATTTCATCGGGAAACACAACCTGATGGACCGGTCGACCCATGTGCCGCTTATCATCCGCGTGCCGGGCATGAAGAAGGGACAGACCGAGTCGATGGTGGAATTCGTCGATCTCTACCCCACGTTGTGCGAGTTGTGCGGCCTGCCGCTTCCCGAGGGGCAGTTGAGCGGCCAGAGTTTCGCCCGGGTATTCGACGACCTCGAGGCCCGGACCAAAGAGGAGGTCTACATCCAGTGGGAGGGCGCCGACAACGCCGTAGACCGTCGTTTCAGCTATACCCAGTGGATGGAGAAGGGCGAAAAAGTGGCCGAAATGCTCTTCGACCACCAGATCGATCCCGAGGAAAACAGGAACCGAGCAGGCGAGGCGGAGTACGAATCTAAAATAAAATCGTTATCTTCGTTCCTCGAAGAGAAGAAAGAATCCACCCTGACTGACCCGAAACAACCAGAAAAACGATGAAAACACGTCACAAACTGCTCCTTCCCCTGCTGGCCGGATTACTCGGCAGCATGAACCTGCAAGCACAACGGCAGGATATTTTGCTCAACGACAACTGGAAGTTCCGATTATCCCACCAGGTACAGGGCAACGTCCAGAACCGAGTCGACCTGCCCCACACCTGGAATGCGCAGGATGCGCTCTCGGGGAAACTCGACTACAAGCGCGGCATCGGCAACTACGAGAAGATACTCCACATCGATGAGGCGTGGCGGGGCAAACGTCTCTTCCTGCGCTTCGAAGGGGCGAACAGCGTTGCCAACCTCTTCGTCAACGGCCGCCACGTCGGCGAACACCGCGGAGGTTATGGCGCCTTCGTCTTCGAGATCACCGACCGTGTCGAGTACGGGGCCGACAACGCCTTGCTGGTGCGCGTGAACAACGGCGAACAACTCGACATCATGCCGCTGGTCGGCGACTTCAATTTCTACGGAGGTATCTACCGCGACGTCCACCTGCTGGTCTGCGACGAGGTCTGCATCTCGCCGCTCAACTACGCCTCGCCCGGCGTGCGCCTCATGCAGGAGAGCGTCAGCCGCGAGCATGCGACCGTACGGGCGATCGTCGACCTCTCGAACGGGAGCGACACGGCCCAGGAGGTGACGCTCACCGTCCGCGTGTGGGACGGCGGGAAGGTGGTGAAAGAGTGCGTACGGGAGGTCTCGCTCCCGGCCGCGACAACCTCACAGCAGGAGCTTCTCCTCGACATGGAGAGACCCCACCTGTGGAACGGCCGCAAGGACCCGTTCCTCTACCGTACGGAGGTGACGCTCGCACGCGGCAGTGAGACGATCGACCGCGTGGAGCAGCCGCTGGGACTGCGGTTCTTCCGCATCGACCCCGCCAAAGGGTTCTTCCTCAACGGCGAGCACTTGACGCTGCAGGGCGTCTGCCGCCACCAGGACCGGAGCGAGATAGGGAATGCCCTGCGCCCCATACACCACGAAGAGGATGCGGCCATTATGCTCGAAATGGGCGTCAATGCCGTGCGGCTGGCACACTACCCGCAATCCACCTACTTTTATGACCTGATGGACCGCTATGGCATCATCGTCTGGGCCGAGATTCCCTTCGTCGGGCCCGGAGGTTACGGAGACAAGGGATTCGTCGACCAGCAGTCGTTCCGCGACAACGGCAAGGAGCAGCTCCGCGAGTTGATCCGCCAACACTGCAACCACCCGTCTATCTGCGTCTGGGGACTGTTCAACGAGCTGAAGGAGATGGGCGACAACCCCGTGGAGTACATCGGGGAGTTGAATGACCTGGCCCACCGCGAGGACCCGACGCGTCCTACGACTTCGGCCAGCAACCAGTCAGGAGCCCTGAACTTCATCACCGATGCCATTGCCTGGAACCGTTACGACGGCTGGTACGGCGGCACCCCCGCCGACCTGGGCAAATGGCTCGATGCCACGCACGCCGAGCACCCCGAACTCCGCATCGCCATCAGCGAATACGGTGCCGGAGCCAGCATCTACCACCAGCAGGATACGCTGGTGAAACCCGCCCCGGCCGGGTGGTGGCACCCCGAGAACTGGCAGACACACTACCACATGGAGAACTGGAAGACGATTGCCGAACGTCCCTACGTTTGGGGCTCTTTCGTATGGAACATGTTCGATTTCGGCGCGGCACACCGCCGGGAGGGCGACCGCCCGGGCATCAACGACAAGGGACTGGTGACCTTCGACCGCAAGGTGCGCAAGGATGCCTTCTACTTCTACAAGGCCAACTGGAACCGCGAGGAGCCGATGGTGCACATCGCCGGGAAGCGCAACGACACGCGCTATCGCGCCGAGCAGGAGATCATGGTCTTCACGAATCTGCCCGAGGCCGAGCTGCTGGTCAACGGCCGCAGCTGCGGAACGGTTCGGACGGACCGTTATGCCACCGCCGCATGGAAGGGAGTGACGCTCGCTCCCGGAGAGAATGAAATCCGTGTCGTGGCACCCACGGGAAAGAAGAAAGAGGTATTGACCGATTCGTTCCGCTGCCGGTACATACCCGATGCCGGGCGATAGGGTCCGACAGGCACGAACGCAAGAGGCGGGATGCAATGTTTTGCATCCCGCCTCACGTTTTGTCGTACCCGCCGGAATCAGAGTGCCGTGAGCTCCTTGACCAGGCGCTCGCCCAGGCCGATCGAATAGCCCGACGAGAGGTAGAAGATGCGGCCGAATCCGTCGACCACGGCAATCAAGGGCAACTCGTCGCGCGAAAGCCCGGCCCCGGCGGTCAGGCGGCTGCGGACCGCACCGTCGATGTCGCAGCCGAAGCGCACCGTTGCGGGCAGCGTCGGGAAATCATCGGAGACAAAGCGCCGGGCATTCTCCCCGCTTTCGAACAGCAGCACGATCGGGACTTTCAGCCCCTCGAGCGCCTCACGGAAGGCCGCCATGTCGTGCAGCGCATGGTTCGTCGGCTCCTCCCCGGCTCCCAGGATACCTACCACGGCGAATCCGCCGCCCAGGGCGTCGTGCAGCGAGGCTTCGGCACCCGCAGCGTCGCGGTACGGCACGGCCGTATCGAACGTACCGCGCACTTCGCCCGAACGCACCTCGGCGGGAAGGGCCAGTTCGACCTCCGTGGCGGCATCCTTGCCGATCGAAAAGACCCGTACCTCGGCCAACACCTCGCCGTCGCTCAGGCGCGTGCCGCTGACCAGCGCGTAGTCGCCCGCCTCAAGCCTTGTGCCGCGACGGAACAGGCTGTTCCAGGTGTCCTCCTCCCCGTAGTTGAGTAACCGCATGCGGCCCTCCTCGAGGCGCGAGAGGGTGAAATGGGTATAATAACGCGGGTCGGGCACGGCGTCCGACGGCGCATAGGAGAGCATCAGCGTGCCGTAGTCGGTCGGAGCGGGCTGGGGGGCCTCGAAATCGACGGCACAATCCTTCCCCTGCAACGAATACCACACCTTGCCGGTCACGGCGTCGCGCCATGCCGGAATCCCCAGGCTCCGGCACGTGGCTACGAAGAAGAGGTCGCGCGACGTGGGATCGACGACCCGCGATTCCCAGACGCCCTTCGGACGGATCGGCACCAGCCGCAGATTGTAGGCCTCCGCCATGCGCAGGCTGTCGCGGCACCAGGCCACCAGCAGCTGCGGGTTCTCACGGAAACGAGCCGCATCGGCTGCCGGAATGGCCTGCTGCAGGTAGGAGCGGTAGGCGCTCAGCAGTTCCATGCCCACCCGCGGATTCAGCACCCGCGCGGCATCGCCCTCGGCATGGCGGAGATGATCATCAAACACCTCCCGCGGCGTATCGTGCAGGTCCTTCTTCGTAACCTGCTCGAGCAGCGACAACGCCCGGTCTCCGTCGCCATCGGCCGCGGCCGCCGCGAGGAAGGCCTCCACGGCGGCATGGTTGCCCTTCGCCTCGACCAGCAGCGGCGCCGTGCGCCGGACGTCGAGGCCGTGTTCGCGAGCGAAAGCCGCCGCCTGCTCTGCCGTACGGAACGTCGCCACGTAGGCGTTGCGGATCGAATCCTCAGCCATCATGCGCCGCGTATTCTCCGCACGCTGCGCGTCGGTCACCGGAGGCAGTTCGCCGCCCTCGGGCGGCGGCACGATACAGAACTCCGCGGAATACGTCTCCCCGGCCCGCTTGTCGAGCGTGACTGTCACCTCGGCGTCCTTGCCGAACGAGACCTTCGAGAAGCCGTAGCGGCCATCCTTCGACGCCCAGACAACCACGTCACCACGCCCCGCAAGGATCGACGAGCGTCCCTCGGCATCAGCCTTCTGCGTAGCGATCGAATAGAGTTCGGCGTAGTTGTAGAGTTTGTATTCGACCGTTGCGCCGGCAGCCGGCTTGCCCGCAGCATCGACCACATGCACCGTAACCGAGGCCGTCGGAGCGTAGTTCCCGGTGATGTTGATCTCGGTGAAGAGGTTCGTGCGGCGCATCACCTGTTCGGGGCCCTCGTAGTGTCCGAAGACGTTGGTATGGAAGAGCATGCCGCGGCTTGCCGGGGCGTTGAACCATCCCAGGTCGAGCACCGGCTCGGGTTCGCAGGCTCCAAGGAAATGCCACTCGCCGTCGGCCCATGCCTCGACCCAGGCATGGTTGTCGTCGGTGTGGGCCCAGCGCGGCGTGTAGACCTGGCGCGCCGGGATACCTACCGAACGCAGGGCGGCCACCAGCAGCGTCGACTCCTCGCCGCAACGGCCCGCTGCCGTGCAGACCGTTGACAGCGGGGCGCTCGTGCGCGAGTCGGTCGGCGTATAGACCACCTTCTCGTGGCACCAGTGGTTCACCTCGAGGATGGCATCGGCCATCGGGAGATCCCGCACCCGGTCGGCCAGCTCGTCGTGGAATATGCGGCGCGAAGCGTCGAGGTCCTCGTTGTTGACCCGCACGGGAAGCACGAAATGGCGGTACACCTCGTCGGGAATCCCCATGCCCCAGGGCATCTCCCGACGGGTCTGCTCGCTCAGGCGCACGTTCTCAAGGAAGTAGGCGCCGTCATAATTGACCGCGTCGCTCAGCGGCATATAGGCATAGAGGAACTGCAACGCCTCGCGCTCACGCGGCGTAAGCGAGGGGTCGCCGACAACGGCCATGGCATCGCACCGGGCGAGAATCCCGCTCCGAAGGTCGAAATCGGCAAGCACCCGTGCCCGGTATGCCCGGTCGGAGAGGATGCCCTCCCCGCCGCCACAAGCGCTCAGCATCGTCACGGCGGCCAGCACCGCCAATCGCAGAACATTCATAAATCAAATCGTTTTAGAGATGGGTTACGCTCGGACGGATTCCGGACCGGAAAAGCCCGAACATTCAAAGATACAATTATTTTTCATTTCCGCAAACAGGCCCGGCCGGTCGATTTCCACGCAGCGGAGAAGACAGGTCGGATCAGCACAATCCGACCGCTTGGGAGGAAAAAATATCCGCCGGCAAGTCCCGTTTTTCCCGATGATTATACAGGAATATCGCTATCTTTGTAATTGGCCGTCGAATACGGGATTCTCCGTGCGGCGGACATTTCCACACCTCCTAAAACACGACAGACATGCTTCACAAAACGATCCTCACTGCCGCCCTGCTCGCTGCAACCTGCACGTCGCTCCGGGCCGCGCCGCCGGCCGAGACACCCGAAGAGAAAGAGTCCCGCATGGAGTGGTTCTCCCGCGCCAAGCTCGGCATCTTCATTCACTGGGGCATCTACTCCAAAGGCGAGACCTCCGAAAGCTGGGCCTTCCACAACGGTACCATCTCGCTCGAGAATTACATGAAACAGAGCGAAGCCTTCACCGCCGAGAAGTACGATCCCGCGCTGTGGGCCCGGCTGATCCGCGAAAGCGGCGCCCGCTATACGGTCATCACCACCAAGCACCACGACGGATTCGCCCTCTGGGACACGAAGGCCGGCGATGTCAGCGCCGTGAAATCGTCACCCGCAGGCCGCGACCTGATCGCCCCCTTCGCCGAAGAGGTGCGCAAACAAGGTGTCCGGCTCGGCTTCTACTACTCACTCATTGACTGGCCCCGCGACGATTATCCCGTCGTCTACCGAAACGGGCCCGACCGCTACAGGATTGCCGACGAACCCAAACGCTGGCAGCACTTCGTCGACTTCAACTTCGCCCAGCTGCGCGAGCTCAACAATACCTGGAAGCCCGACCTCTACTGGTTCGACGGCGACTGGGAGCACTCGGCCGAGGAGTGGCACGCCGCGGAGATCGTCGCGATGCTCCGCAAGACCAACCCCGACGTGGTTATCAACTCGCGCATCCAGGGCCACGGCGACTACGACACCCCCGAACTGGGCGTTCCGGTTGTCAGGCCCGAATCGAAGTGGTGGGAGACCTGCATGACAATGAACGACTCGTGGGGCTACCGCACCGACGACACCGACTACAAGAGCCCGATGACGCTGCTGCGCATGCTCGTCGACTGTATCAGTCTCGGAGGCAACCTCCTGCTCGACATCGGGCCCCGCGCCGACGGCACGATCCCCGACGAACAGGTGGCCATCCTGAAGGAGTTCGGACGCTGGACTTCGAAGCACGCCGAAGCCATCTACGACACCCGCGCAGGCATTCCCGCAGGCCATGTGGCCGGCTACACCGCGCTGAACCTCCCGGGCGACGTGCTCTACGTCTACCTCCCCTACCGACCCAACGAATCGGTCGAGGTCAAGGGGCTCAAGAGCCCCATCAAGCGCGTGCGCGTCGTCGGCACCGACCGCGAACTCGACTGGAAGCTCTACAACGACATCTCGTGGAGCGAAGTGCCGGGGGTCTACTACATCCAGGTCCCCGACGAGGTACTCGACGAGCGCATCACGGTCCTGGCCCTCGAACTGGAGGAGCCCGTACGGCTCTACCGAGGCTCGGGACAGATCATCAGTTTCAACGAATAATCCACACTAAACATGAGAAAACTATTCGCCTTCCTGCTGGCCCTCGGGGCCTTGGCGGCAACGGCATCCGCACCGGCCGCGGAGCCCCCGGCGACTGCGGCCGAAATCCCGCCGCTGTTCGAACGCTACGCCGCACAGCTTACCACGCCGCGCACCTACGACTGTTTCCGCACCACGGAAAGAATGCGCATCGACGGACGGCTTGACGAGAAGGCCTGGCAGAGAGCCGCGCCCTCCGAGGCGTTCGTCGACATCCGCGGCGAGGGGTGGCCCGAGCCTGTGAAACGCACGACGGTCCGGATGCTCTGGGACGACGAGAACCTCTATATCGGCGCCGAGCTCGAGGAGGACGACATCATCGCCCGCCTCACGCAGCGCGACACGATCATCTACCACGACAACGATTTCGAGGTATTCCTCGATCCCGACGGCGACGGACAGCACTACTTCGAGATCGAGAACAACGCCCGCGGCGTGGTCTTCGACCTCACGCTGGACAAGCCTTACCGCTCGGGCGGCAGCTTCTTCATTCCGTGGGACTGCCAGGGGCTGCAGCTCAAGGTGCACTGCGACGGGACGCTCAACCGGTCGAAGGACCGCGACCGCGGCTGGACGGTCGAGATGGCCATCCCGTTCAGCGCCCTGACGCGCAACTTCGACAACCCCAGATCGTACAAGGTCTGGCGCATCAACTTCTCGCGCGTGCAGTGGCTCCGTCCCGGGCAACCGGAGGAGAACTGGGTGTGGTCGCCCACGGGCCGTGTCGACATGCACATGCCCGACCGCTGGGGATTCCTGCGCTTCGTCGACGCACCGGTCGGCAGCCGCATCGCCCCCGAACCCCTCTCGATCGACATGCAGGCCTATAAACTCCTCTGGGCGCTGTTCTATGCCCAGATGGACCGGCACGCCGCTGCGGGGAACTACTACCGCAGTGTGGAGGAGTTCCTGCTAACGCAGGCCGAGCTTGACGCGCTGCCCGAAGGCGGGGAGATCAGCGTGGAGGCCACCTCCTCGACCTTTCTCCTTGGGGTGACGCTCCCCGGGAAGGGAGAACGCTACACGGTCGACCGGAATGGCTGCTTCCACATCGGGAAGATTGCCCCGCGCGTGGTGAAAAACTGGATGTGGATGCGCTTCCGGACAGACTGGGACGAGGCGCAATACCGCGCGCATTTCACCAAAATCCATGACGCAGGCATCAGCGGCGTGCTTTTCGAGGGGTACGACGAAAACGTCTACCGCCTCTGCAAGGAGGCCGGGCTCGAGGCCCACTACTGGAAGTGGACGATGAACCGCCGCGAGGTGCTCGAGACCCATCCCGAGTGGTTCGCCGTCAACCGCAAGGGCGAATCGTGTTACGACCGGCCCGCCTACGTCGACTACTACCGCTTCCTCTGCCCGTCGCACCCCGAGGTGGTCGACTACCTCGTCGAGGACTACCTCCGCTGCGCCGAACTCCCCTATGTCGACGGCATGCACCTCGACTACGTGCGCTTCCCGGACGTCATCCTGCCCGTGAGCCTGTGGAAAAACTACGGCATCGAGCAGACGCACGAAATGCCCGAATACGACTACTGCTATTGCGACCTCTGCCGCGAGAAGTTCCGTGCCCAGACCGGCCGTGACCCGCTCGAGGTGCAGTTCCCGATGGAAGACCAGTCGTGGATCAACTTCCGCCTCGACGCCATCACGCACGTTGTACGCTCGATCGACTCCACCCTGAAACGCCACGGCAAGCACCTCTCGGCCGCCGTGTTCCCCGGGCCCTCGATGGCCCGCCGCATGGTGCGTCAGGACTGGGGGAACTGGCCTCTTGAAGCCTATTTCCCGATGATCTACAACGGGTTCTACTACGAAGGCACCGCGTGGATCGGCCGCTCGGTGGCCGAGAGCGTCAAGGCCATCGGCGGACGGGCCGCCATCTACGCCGGACTAATGTTCCCCGACATCCAGGGCGAGGATTTCGAAAAGGCCCTCGATGCCGCTTACGACAACGGTGCCGCCGGGGTCTCGTTCTTCGACGGACCCGACGACGAGTATCTCGGCCGGCTCAAGGCCTACCTCGACCGACGGGGATTCATCCCGGCAAACTGACCTATCGCAGAAATTGTTTAACGGGCCGGAGAAAGCAAATTGAAGCTTTCTCCGGCCTGTTTTTATCCGGAAAAGGCCAACCCGACGGGTATTTCAGATTCTCGACAGATTCCGTGTCATAACTTTGTAACATGAATACAGCACATTTTTTGTACTTTTGACCTCATTATAAAATAACTATCTCCAGCTCCATGAAACAAACGCTTCCCGCACTCCTTCTTTCCATCTTCGTGTTCACGGCCGCGACGGCTCAGACTTCGGGCTCAAATGCCATAACAACCGTAACGGACAACAACGTCATAATCCTCCCCGACTCGACCCGCGAACTGATCGAACGGCTGCAGCACATGCCCAACATCGAAGTCGGGAAAGGCGTTACCTTCCGCCCCAACAACAATCGCTTCGAGGTAACAATGCGTTTCCGCATGCAGAACCTCCTGGTTTTCTCGTTCGACGACGACCTGACCCTCACGAAGACTGATGCGCGCGTAAAACGCCTCCGCCTGCGCTTCGACGGATACATCTATTCCCCCAAACTGGTCTATTCCATCCAGTTGGGATTCACCTTCCACGACGCCGAGGAGCTTCCCAACGGCAATGCGAACATCGTACGCGACGCCATCGTCTACTACGTACCCAACGAGGTGTGGAACATCGGGTTCGGACAGACGAAGATCAAGGCCAACCGTGCGCGGATCAACTCCTCGAGCGCCCTGCAGTTCGTCGACCGCAGCATCGTCAACAGCGAGTTCAACCTCGACCGCGACTTCGGGTTCTTCGGCGAATACAATCCACTGCGCGGCGACGGATTCAACCTCTCGGCCAAAGCGTCGATTACCTCGGGCGAGGGCCGCAACTGGGGCAGTTCGTCAAAAGGCGGGCTTGCCTACACGGGACGGCTGGAGCTCTATCCCCTGGGGCGTCTCAAAGCGAAAGGCGACGTCCTGGAAGGCGACTACGAACATGAGGAGCAGGTGAAGATTCTGTTGGCCGGCGCCTATTCCTACAACGACCGCACGGGACGCCTCAAAGGGCAGCGCGGCGCCCTGATGCCCGATGATGCCATGCGCAGCATGGGCGCCTATTTCGTCGACTTCATCCTCAAATACCGCGGGTTCGCCTTCTACACCGACTTCATGGGGCGCACATGCGACCGTCCGCTCTTCGACGGAGAGCCCTCGGCCTATGTCTACACCGGGCAGGGACTCAACATCCAGACCAGTTACCTCTTCAACCGCAAATGGGAGATCGCCCTGCGCAACTCGACGCTCTTTCCCGACCGGGAGATACGGCCCCTCGCAGGGTACGAGACCCGCAACCAGACGACCCTCGGCGTGACGCGTTACATCATCGGCCACAGCCTGAAGGTACAGGCCGACCTGTCGTACGACTCCTACGGGGAGCGTGACCCGCGGATCATTCCCGACAACTACAACCGCTGGGAGGTACGCTTCCAGCTCGAACTGGGATTGTAACGTCGCGGCGGAAGACCCCGTCGAGAAGGGTCTCTCAACGGGTATTCAGAAGTAGATTAAAAGAGATTCAGAGAAGCTTCAGCGCGATGCGTGCACAAGCCTCGGCATCGGCCAGGGCGTGATGGTGATGTGCAAGGTCGTAGCCGCAGGCTGCCGAAACGGTCTGCAACTGGTGGTTGGGAAGGCGCTTGCCGAAGATGCGCCGCGAAGCCCGGCAGGTGCAATAGAACGTATATCCCGGATAAGGCATGCCGTAGAGGTCGAAGACGGCACGCAGGCACCCTTCGTCAAAGGGCGAGTTGTGCGCCACGAGCGGAAGCCCCTCGATGCGGGGCGCCACCTCGCGCCACACCTCCGTAAAATCGGGTGCCGAGGCCGTATCTTCGTACGTCAGGCCGTGGATGGCCGTCGTGAAGCGACTGTAATAGTTCGGGCGCGGGCGGATCAGGCTATAGAAGGTATCCCGCACCTCCCCGTCGCGCACGACGACAACGCCCACCGAGCAGACGCTCGTGCGCTGGCCGTTGGCCGTTTCGAAATCGATGGCTGCAAAATCCGTCATCTTCCCGTGTAGAAATTTTCTCCCTGCAAAGATAACCATTTCGACGATTCACAATCGGGGAAAAGGCAAAAAAATGATCGGCAGTCCCCATACAGGACTGCCGATCAAGTCTCGGACAGGTGAGCCTCATGTCGCTTTTGCGGTCGAAGGCGCAGAGCCTACCGGAGGCCATTCAAGGCCTCCTTTGCTACCCTAAAACCGGCTTTTCAAGCCGGCTCTTAGCCGGGGAGGAGCAGACAAGGTCCGACCCTTCCGACCAACCTTCGCCCCTAAAACCCGCCTCTTAGCCGGGGATTATTCCCATTCGATCGTGGCGGGCGGCTTCGAGGAGATGTCGTAGACGACGCGGTTCACCCCCTTCACCTTGTTGATGATGTCGTTCGAGACATTGGCCAGGAACTCGTAGGGAAGGTGTACCCAGTCGGCCGTCATACCATCGGTCGAGGTCACGGCGCGCAGCGCCACGCAACGCTCATAGGTTCGCTCGTCGCCCATCACCCCGACACTCTGTACCGGGAGCAGGATTGCACCGGCCTGCCAAACCTGATCGTAGAGGCCTGCGGCACGCAGCGAGTCGATATAGATTTTGTCGACGTTCTGGAGGATTTCGACCTTCTCCGCCGTGATGTCACCCAGGATACGGATCGCAAGGCCCGGTCCCGGGAAGGGATGGCGGCCGATGAGCTGTTCGGAAATGCCCAGCGATCGCCCTACGCGGCGCACCTCGTCCTTGAACAACAGGCGCAACGGCTCGACGATCCGCAGGTTCATCTTCTCGGGAAGTCCCCCGACGTTGTGATGCGATTTGATCGTCGCCGAAGGCCCGTTAACCGAGCACGACTCGATGACGTCGGGATAGATCGTCCCCTGTGCCAGCCAGCGCACGTCCTTGATCTGCATGGCCTCCTCGTTGAAAACCTCCACGAAGTCGCGGCCGATGATCTTGCGTTTCTTCTCGGGATCGGTGACGCCCGCCAGGTCACCCAGGAACTTCGCCCCGGCCTTTACACCCTTGACGTTGAGTCCCATGTCCTTGTACGAGGCCAGCACCTCGTCGAACTCGTTCTTGCGCAGCAGCCCCGAGTCGACGAAGATGCAGTAGAGGTTCTGCCCGATGGCCCGGTGCAGCAGCACGGCAGCCACCGACGAGTCGACACCGCCCGAAAGCCCGAGCACGACCTTGTCGTTGCCGAGTTTCTCGCGCAGTTCGCGCACCGTCGATTCGACAAAGCTCTCCGACGTCCACGACTGCGAGCATCCGCAGATGCCCACGACAAAGTTCTTCAGGAGTTGCTTGCCGTCGGTCGAGTGGTAGACCTCCGGGTGGAACTGGATGCCCCACGTCTGCTCACCCTCGATATGGAAGGCCGCCACGCGCACATCCTCCGTGCTGGCGACAATCCGATAGGTGTCGGGCACGCGCGTAATGGTGTCACCGTGCGACATCCATACCTGCGTGGGTGACGGAAGGCCCTTCATGAGGGCATCCTCCGGATTGCTTACCGTGAGCATCGCCCGGCCGTATTCGCGGCTCGGGGCGGGGTTCACCTCACCCCCAAAGGCATGGGCCAGGAACTGCGCGCCGTAGCAGACGCCCAGCAACGGCAGGCGGCCCTTGATGGCCGAGAGATCGGGCGTCGGGGCCTGGGCGTCGCGCACCGAATAGGGGCTGCCCGAGAGGATCACACCCCGCACCGACTCGTCCAAAGCCGGAATCTTGTTGAAGGGATGGATCTCGCAATAGACGTTCAACTCGCGCACACGCCGCGCAATAAGCTGCGTATACTGCGACCCGAAGTCGAGAATCAGTATTTTTTCCATCGGTTCGAAATTGTTCGTTCGTATGGTTATCGTCCGTATTGTCCGGGCAAGGCCAGACTGTTCCACACGTCTCAGCCCTCGTCCCGGCCTGCGGAAGTTTATCGTTCGCTCGAGTAGTTCGGAGCCTCGCTCGTGATCGTCACGTCGTGCGGATGGCTCTCGTGCATGCCCGAAGCCGTGATGCGGATAAACTGAGCGGTCTGCAACGTCGGGATGTCCTTCGCTCCGCAGTATCCCATGCCCGAGCGGATACCTCCGATCAATTGGTAGACCGTCTCGCTCAGCGCACCCTTGAAGGGCACGCGCGCCACGATGCCTTCGGGTACCAGCTTGTTGATGTTGCCCTCGCAACCCTTCTGGAAGTAGCGGTCGGCCGAACCCGCCTTCATGGCGTCGATCGAGCCCATGCCGCGGTAAGCCTTGAACTTGCGGCCGTTGTAGATGATCGTCTCACCCGGAGCCTCCTCCGTACCGGCGAACATCGAGCCGATCATCACGCAGTCGCCGCCCGCAGCCAGCGCCTTGACGATGTCGCCCGAGTAGCGCAGGCCTCCGTCGGCGATGACCGGGACACCCGTACCCTTGGCGGCCGATGCCGCGGCGTAGATGGCCGACAACTGCGGGACACCCACTCCGGCGATGATGCGCGTGGTGCAGATCGACCCCGGGCCGATGCCCACCTTGATGCCGTCGGCACCCGCCTCGATGAGGAACTTCGCGGCCTCGGCCGTGGCGATGTTGCCCACCACGACATCGAGCGTCGGGTATTTCGCCTTGATCTCCTTCAGCGTGCGCACGATGTTGCGCGAATGACCGTGGGCCGAATCGAGCACCACGGCATCGACATTCTCCGCCACCAGGGCGTCGACGCGATCCATGGCGTCGGCCGTGATTCCCACACCGGCAGCCACGCGCAGACGGCCCTTGTCGTCCTTGCAGGCGTTCGGGTGGTCCTGCACCTTCGTAATGTCCTTATAGGTAATGAGTCCCACGAGGTGTCCGTCGTTGTCCACCACGGGGAGTTTCTCGATCTTGTTGTTGAGCAGCACCTCCGAGGCGTGCTCCAGTTCGGAGTTGTGCGTCGTGATGAGCCGGTCGCCCGGGGTCATCACCTCCTCGATGCGCCGCGACATGTCGCGCTGGAAGCGCAGGTCGCGGTTCGTGACGATACCGATCAGTTTCCGGTCGGCGTCCACCACGGGAATGCCGCCGATCTTGTTCTCCTTCATCAGGTTCAGGGCGTCGCCCACGGTATTCTCCTTCGAGATGGTGATCGGGTCGTAGATCATGCCGTTCTCGGCACGCTTCACACGGCGCACCTGCGCGGCCTGTGCGGCGATTGACATGTTCTTGTGGATCACGCCGATACCTCCTTCGCGCGCCAATGCAATGGCCAGCGGGGCCTCGGTCACGGTATCCATCGCGGCCGACACGATGGGGATGTTGAGCTTGATATTACGCGAAAAACGGGTCCGAACATCGACCTCTCGCGGCAACACTTCCGAATAGGCGGGTACGAGCAGCACATCGTCGAACGTAAGTCCTTCGGGCTGAACCCTTTCATTGATAAACGACATAATGAACGTGGATTTTTGTTGCTCGCAAAATTAA
>DXGO01000004.1 GCA_019113885.1 Candidatus Alistipes intestinipullorum
GAAGACAGGTTTCTTGACCTCTGCCATGGGGTTGGCGGAAGGAGTCTAACCTGTCTGCTGCGGCTATGGGTATTCGGGGGAGGGTATGGACGATTACCATCAGATCGCAGGGAGAAACCCTGCATTCAGCGCATAAAGTCCCGCACGTGTACGTCCTGCACGTGTAAGCCAACGATATTCAAAAAAGATTCCCTCGAGTCAGATCCGACGCGAGTACATTTGATTTGATAAACCTAATCCTGGGGTACAAAACTAATAAAATAATGGTAAAAGCCAAATTTTTCGGGCCTGATGCGGCGGAGAGCCTGCATGTCCAACCTCCCGGGGTGTACCCGGTATGTGGCTGGAGATGCGGATGTTGAAATCGAAGCGTGAAAAAAACGGATACGAGTTGCTTTTTTCGAATATTTGTCTTTAATTTGCATTGTCGGTCTGAAAACCGTCGTTCCGTCCGAGTCGTGAGACCTGCCGCGAACGGAGTTTTCCGCCGGCTCCTTTTTCTGCAAGTTCGTCACATATATTATTAGGGTATCCGCGGCGACGCACTGTCGGCGTTTGCGGTTTGTATGAATCCGGATCGTCATGTGCCAAGCGTTGGCGATCGGACTAACCAGACTCGATTTATGAAGAACTTGCTATCACTTACCACTCTTTTTGCTGTTGCCGTGGCGTTGTGCGGATGCCAGTCCGCGAAGTCGCCTTGTGCGGAGGTCGATCCGTTCCTGGGCGTCGATGGCGGCGGCAATGTCCTGCCCGGCCCGTGTCATCCGTTCAGTCTTGTGCGCATCAATCCGCTGGTGGAGCTGCCGCATCCGACGAACGGGTACGAGACGGGTCGCCCGATCGTGGGCTTTGTCCAGACCAATGTGAGCGGCACCGGCGGCGGGGGCCGCTACGGGAATTTCCTTGTGACGCCGCAACTTGGCGAGATTGATGTGTACGACAAATCGACGACCCTCTCCGAGGAGACGTCGCAGGTCGGCTATTACAGCGCTCTGCTCGACCGGTGGGGAATCCGGGCCGAACTTACGTCGACGCCGCGTGTCGGGGTACAGCGGTTCACGTTCCCCGCGGGGGGCGTACCTCACATCCTCATCACGGCCTCGAGCGTGATCGACCTCGATCGGAACTATCCTTACGATGCGCGGTGCGTGGATGCCCGGATCGAAGCCGGGAAGGATGGCACCGTCAGCGGATACGCGCAGATCATCGGCGGCTGGGGCCATATGGAGCCCTACAAACTCTATTTCTGCGGATCGTTTGACAAACCCTATGCGGTGAGCGGGGTTTGGGACAGCCGCGGCCTGCTCGAGGAGGCGCAGACGGCACGGGATTCGATTGCCGGAGCCTACTTCTCCTTCCCGAATCTCGACGGGGGCAGCATTACGCTGAAGATTGGGGTCTCCACGAGTTCGCTGGCGCGGGCCCGAGCCAACCTGCAGGAGCAGGAGGACAAGAGCTTCGAGCAGATACGCGCGGCGTCGGAGGCTGCCTGGGACGACTACCTCGGGCGCATCCGTGTGGAAGGAGGTACGCCCGAGCAACGGAAAATTTTCTATACGAGCCTGTACCGTTCGTTCGTGATGCCGACCGACATCACGGGCGAGAATCCGGGCTGGACGACCTCCGAACCGTCGTATTGGGACTTCTATTGCCTGTGGGATACCTTCCGTTGCACGTTCCCGCTCTACTCGATCATCGCGCCCGACAAATACGTGGAGATGGTGCGGTCGTTGCTCGATGTCTACAAGAACCGCGGCTGGCTGCCCGACGCGTGGATCGTCGGGGGCTTCTCCAAACAGCAGGGCGGCACCAACGCCGACAACATCATTGCCGATGCCGTCGTGAAGGGGCTGGAGGGGTTTGACCGTTCGCTGGCGCTCGAAGCCATGCTGCACAATGCCGAGACCCCTGCCGACGAGAGTGACACCTTCGAAGACCTGTTGCGTATCGGGAAGCATCGGGATTATATCGAAATGGGGTATGTGCCGTCGGACAAACTCTGCTGCAGCTCCTATACGCTCGAGTTTGCCTACAACGATTTCTGCCTCTACCAGGTGGCGTCGGCCCTCGGCAAGGAGGGGCTGGCCGACAAATACCTCAAGCGGTCGATGAACTGCTACAACCTCTTCGACCCGGCGACCGGTTTCTTCTGGGCCAAAGACCGCCAGGGGGCGTGGGTTCCGGGATTCATCCCTACCTACCAGGGCAATCCCTGGTGGAAGGGCCCCTACTTCTACGAGGGTACGCCGTACCACTATTCGACCTATGTCCTGCACGACATCAACGGACTGATCTCGCGCCACGGGGGCAAGAAACGGTTCGCCGCCTACCTTGACGAGTTTTTCGACGGCGGGTTCTTCACGCATGAGAACGAGCCCGACATCCATGCTCCGTACCTGTACAACTATGTCGGGCAGCCCTGGCGCACGGCCGAGATCGTCCGCGACATCATGGCGAATCAGTACCGCACCGAGCGGGACGGTTGGCCGGGGAACGACGACTCGGGAACGCTGTCGTCGTGGTACGTCTTCTCGTCGATGGGGCTCTATCCGATTACGGGGCAGGACTTTTATCTGATCGGTTCGCCCCTGTTCCGCCGTATCGACATCGAGTTGCCCGGCGACAAGCGGTTTACCATTCGGGCCAAGGGTGTCTCTGCGGAGAACAAATACATCCAAAGTGCCACGCTCAACGGAGAGCCGTACGACAAATCGTGGATTCGCCACGCCGATATTGTCCAGGGCGGTGAACTCGTCTTTACGATGGGCCCGTCCCCGAGCGAATGGGCGACGAAATGCGTCATGCCGAAATCGGCTTCCCAAATCATTAACAAATAGAATTCAGGCAAAAAATACAGACATCATGAAAAAAAGCATGAAAACACAATTCTTGTTGCTGGTCGCAGCTTTGGCGGTCGGCTGCGGCGCCCCGAAGGAGCTTCCCAACGGCGGAATCTGGCCCGATGACTCGGGTGTGCACGTCAACGCCCATGGCGGAGGTATCCTGAAACAGGGGGATACCTATTATTGGTATGGACAGTTCATGATCGAGGGTGAGCTGGGCAACACCGCGCAGGTCGGGGTGTCGTGCTACTCGTCGAAGGACCTGCTCAACTGGAAGAACGAAGGGATTGCGCTGGCTGTCAGCGAGGACCCCGGGAGCGACATCGCCAAGGGCTCCATCATCGAGCG
Source organism: Candidatus Alistipes intestinipullorum (assembly GCA_019113885.1). Classification (GTDB taxonomy): domain Bacteria; phylum Bacteroidota; class Bacteroidia; order Bacteroidales; family Rikenellaceae; genus Alistipes; species Alistipes intestinipullorum. The sequence goes on from DXGO01000004.1 coordinate 3,195, forward strand.
TCCGAAGGTGATCTACAACGCCCGGACGGGGAAATATGTCATGTGGTTCCACCTCGAGCTCCTCGGCAACGGATACAAGTCGGCACGGTGCGGCATCGCGGTCTCGGATACGCCGACGGGCCCCTTCACCTACTTGCGCAGCATGCGTCCCAATGCGGGCCATTATGCGCTGAACGCCACGCCGTACCATAAGCGTAACGACAACTATCCTCCCGCGCAACGCTTTACGGGCGGGGTACTGCCTTCGCCGATCGACCAGGGCAACATGAACATCCACGGACGCGACATGGCCGGCGGTCAGATGTCGCGGGACATGAACCTTTTCGTCGATACCGACGGGAGCGCCTACCTGATCCATGCGAGCGAGGAGAACAGCACGCTGCACATCTCGCGGCTTACGGACGACTACCTTGATACGGATTCCCTCTATGTGCGGCTTTTCCCGGGACGGTTCCACGAGGCGCCGGCGATGTTCAAGCGCGGCGGAAAATACTACATGATTACCTCCGACTGCACGGGCTGGGCTCCGAATGCGGCCCGCAGCATGTGCGCCGACGAGATTCTCGGCGAGTGGCGCGAACTGGGGAATCCGTGTGTGGGCGAGGATGCCGACCTGACGTTCCACGGTCAGAGTACCTATGTGCTGCAGGTGGGCGAGGGCGATGCCGCCCGTTACATCTTCATGGCCGATCGCTGGACCCCCGAAAATGCCATCGACGGGCGTTACCTTTGGCTTCCGATCTCCTTCGAGGGCGAGCGGCCGGTCATCCGCTGGCAGGATACCTTCTGTGGCCTGAAATAGTACGGCGAGGGGCGCTCCCGCGGACAACATCCGTGGGAGCGCCTCGTGCCGATGGCGGATTTGTCTTTGAAAATGATGAAAAATTCAGCCCGTCCGGTCCTGTGTGCACTCGGGGCCGTTCTGTCGTGGTCGACGGTGGCCACGGCCTTCAAATTGTCGCTGGAATGCATGAGCTGGTTCTCGCTGCTGTCGGTCGCTATCCCCACGGCGGCGGTCTGCCTCTTTCTGATCGTGCTGATTCAGCGCAAAATGGCGTTGCTGCTGCGGATTCCCCTTCGGGAACTGGGGTTCAACGTCGCGATCGGGTTGCTGAACCCGCTGATCTACTACTGCGCCCTGTTCGTCGCCTACGACAAACTGCCGGCGCAGGTGGCCCAACCCCTCAACTATACGTGGCCGATGTGGTTCATTCTCCTGTATGCGGCAATCAAACGCAGAAAACCCTCTTTCCCTCAGGTCGCGGGGCTGGTCATGTCCTTTCTCGGGGTTGTTGTCATCTCGTTCTGTAAACCGGGCGGCGCAGTATCCCTGTCCGGAATCCTGGTCGCCATGGCCAGCGCCCTGCTGTGGGCCGGATACTGGATGCTGGGACTCCGTGTCCGCGCCGACCGGACGGTGGCCCTGCTGCTCGGCTTCGGGGTCTCCTCGGTGGTTGTCGTTGCCCTGCGGTTGTTCGGCGGGATGGGGTTCTCCGTGCCCGGGATGGGATATGCCGTCTACGTCGGTCTTTTCGAGATGGCCATTCCGTTCGTATTGTGGCAGTATGCGCTCTCGGCGGCCTCCAACAAGTACCTTATCAACCAGTTGAGCTACCTCTCTCCGGTGCTGTCGCTGGTGATCATCAATTTCTATTTGGGGGAAACGCTCGCTCTGACGACAATCCTCGGGGCGGTTCTCATCATCGGAGGCATCCTTGTCGCCAACCGGATGCGGGAGGAGGCTCCGGATTCTTCGGCCTCTCCGGGTTCTTCGGAACCGGCATAGGCCCCTGCGGGACATCTCCGTTACAGGACCGTGTCCTGTGGACAGTACGTCGGGCAGCCATGCAGCAGGGCACAAAAAAACCTCCGGAGAGGCTCCGGAGGCGCATGCCGGCCAACAAGTCTGTGGCCGCTTGGGTGAATTATTTTTTCGTCAGCTCGAAGGAGAGGCTCAGACCCTCGAAGGGCATCTCCTGTCCGTTGAGCTTCACGGCCGTGGCGGCCAGCCCGAAGACGAGGCTCTTCGACTCCAGGGTATAGGTCCCTTCGGCGTCGGAGGTGATTGTCACCTCGATCTCGGTGTCGTTCTCTCCCTCCTCGGAGCCCTCCGACGTCGTCGTGGCTCCGCCTTCTTCCCCGTCATTGCCGCTGTCGCCCGGGAGCGTGAGTTTCAGTGTCTCGGGGCTCAGCGTCAGTTTGATCGTGGCCTTGTCTTCGCTCATGAGGGCCGTGTAGGGAACCGCATAGTCCACCTGTCCGAGTTTCTCTACGATCTGATCGGCCATATCTTCACCTGCGATTTTGACGATCAGATCACGTACGGGAAAGTCTTCGAAGAGAATCTTGTCGGCAGCGACAGTGGCTGTGATGTCGGTCCCGGAGGGAGTCTCCTCGCCATCGGTCGGGTTGACCTCCACGATCGTCATTTTTCCGCTGTAGTTTCCCTGCACGGCGGTAACGTCGGGTTCGGTCGGGTTATCGTTATCCTCGTCGCATGCCACCAGACCGCAGCCGGCTCCCAGAAGCAGCGCCGCAGCCATCCAATTTCTCAAAATAACTCGTTTCATTGCCAAAATTCTTTGAAGTTGATAAAATCTTTTTTTGTCCCGGGTTCGCATAGATAAATGCGGGGTGCACGGGTTTACTGCAGCGATTTTGTGCTTTTTTTTTGATACCTCTTTTAGAAAAAAGACGAGAATCTCCGCCCGGAGAGGTCCTGGGTGGAGATTTTTTTAGGGATGTGGCGTATGTGGCTATCCGCGGCGGCGTGTGAGCGAGAAGGCCTGCCGGTTGAAGATGAAGATCGGCAGCGTGGCGCCGGCGGCCAGCAGGGCGATGACGCTCAGCGATACGGTGGCGTTGAGGAAGAACTGCTGCATGTACTGCACCTCGAGGGCCGGGTCATCGAGCGACTGCAGAAAGAGTATGAGCGAAAAAACAGTCTTGTAGGCATAGATGCCTGGGATCATCGGCAGCAGCGCCGGGATGTAGAGAACCGTCATCGGACAACGGATGCCGCGTCCCAGCCCGAGGCTTCCGAATCCGATGGCCAAAGCGGCCAGGAACGACGCCGTAGCGATGTCGGCGCCAACGTATTGCATCAGGCAGAAGCGCAGGGCGTGTCCGATTGCCGCCAGCAGTGCGATGCTTGGGAATGCGCGCCGCGGAGGGTCGGAGAGGGTGCTGAATCCGATGGCGGCGATGGCGGCGAACACTCCGTCGAGAAGGATTTCCAATACGATCATAACAGGCTGTTTTTGAATAACATGAGTGTTGCAGACAGCCCGATGGCGATGCATACGATCAGCAGCAGGGCATTGAAGATGCGGCTGCATCCGTTGAGGATGTATCCTTCGACGATGTCAATGGCTCCGTTGATGAGCGGGACGCCCGGTACGAGGAACAGCGGGCTGGTGGCCAGAGCGATCTGGGCCGTGCAGTCGAAGCGCAGGGCGACGGAGGCACACAGCGAGGCGATGAAGGCCGAGGCGGTGAAGATCAGGAAGTGGTTGATTCCCCGGGCCTGCATGCGTTGTTTGGCGGCCAGTCCCACGAGCGTTGCGACGAACACCACGGCCATGGCTACCCAGTCGCCGCCGAAGAGACGGCAGAACGAGGCGTTGGCCAGCCCGACGGCCAGCAGGGCATTTGCCGGGCGGATGTAGGGTTTGGCGGTCAGCTGTTCGAATCGCCGGCGGATCTCTTCGAGCGGGAGTTGCTGATCGAGGGCCTCCCAACTCAGGGCGCTGAGGTCTGAGTTGCGGACGAAGCTGATCGGTTTCTGGATGATTCGTACGGCGCGGGTGACCGATTCTCCGGTGCGGGGGTCATGGATCGAGACGATGGAGCTTTTCTGGAAACTCATGAGTTGGATCTCGACGCCTTGTGACGCCCCGATACGTTGTGAATTGCGGACCACGCGAGAGGTGTGGACGCCCGACCCGAGCAGATAGGTGGCATACTCGGCGATGAAGTCGAGCGTTTCGGTGAGTTCGTGATTCTGCTTCATGACGGGGCAAAAATAGTGTATTTGTCCGAATCCCGGAGCATTCGGGGTGAAAAAGTCGGCCGTCGGCGGTGCTTTTTCCCGTGCGCATGGCCCGGACGGGCCTCTTCTTCTGCCGGGCCCGGGGCCGTGCATCGTGTGGGATCAGTTCCTCCGGCGGAACCGCTCGGTGATGTCGTTCATCGTGCCATCCGGCCCGATGCGGTAGAACCGCTGGTTGGTCGTGGGCGACGAGAGGGGGCCGAGGGCCTCGATCCATGCCCCCAACTTGATGTAGTCGAACGCCGTCGGGACGATGCCCGGGGGAAGCTCCGCCCGGCCCGAATACCAGGCGGTACGCAGTGTGGGCCATCTTCGCCGTACGGCTTCCGCCAGGAGGGCGACCTCCTGCGGTTCGCCGTCACCGCCCATGAAGGCTACGCAGGTTACCGAGCGTCCGTAGACCTCGAGCAGCGCCGCCAGCTCCTCCTCGTCGAGCACGCGGCCCGTGTTGCTGCGCAGGTGCGGACTGTGGCACCCCGGGCAGCGGTTCGGGCAGCGGGTGAGGTTCAGGGCGAGGGTCACCTCGTCGGGCACTTCGGCGAAGACGATGTCGAAATTGTGGTAGCGTACCATCCTTTCCACTCTTTTCGGATCAGGCCTGCGGGGTCTCCGTCCCGGTCGTTCCGGCTTTCGTTCCGGCCGGAGTTGCCGTTCCGTCGTGCGGCGCCGGGGCATAATACCGCCGTGCGGCCTCCTGCTGGCGGGCTGCCGAGAAATTCGAGACGCGCTTCATGTATCCGATCACGCGGGTGAGGTAGTCCACGTCCGTCGAGTGGCATGCGGGACACTCCTTCAGGTAACGTTTGTCAATGTGCCCGCAGTGGTTGCAGATCGTATTCGGGATGTTGAACGTGAAATAGTTGCACCCCTCCCCGGTCGCCACACGCAGCAGGTGGCGGTACTGCTCCTTCGAGAGATGCTCCTCGAGGTTCATGTGCAGGGCCGAGCCTCCGGTGAGGTGCTCGATGTAGCGGCGCCCGTGGAGGCGGAACTTGTCGATGACGTTCAGCGAGGGGTCCTCCACGACGTAGAAGTAGGAGTTGTAGCAGTCGCGCGGCACGGCGTATCCGTCTTCCCGGTCCCATTTGGCGTGCTTCACGCCGACGTTCTCGGCGGGGATCATCTCGCAGTTGAACATCAGCTCCTTCGAGCGGTATTTTTTGTTGTAGCGCTCGATGAGGCCCAATACCTCCTGCACGAATGCGGCGTATCGGTCGTTGTCGGTGATCTCGATGCCGAGGAATTCGGCGGCCTCGACCAGCCCGTTGACGCCGACCGTAAGGTACTGCCGTGCGAGGTTGATGTACCCGGCGTCGAACAGCGGCAGCATGCCCTTGGCCTGCAGCTCCTTGAGGTTCTCGTTGTAGGCGGTCTGCACCTTGTGTACGAGGTCCACGACCTCCTCGAGGAACGGGAGGTAATGCATGCCGTTGCGGGCGGCGTACTGGACGCAGCGGTTGAGGTTGATGGTCAGGACGCTCTTCGAACCCGTGGAGACACCCCCGGCGCCGAGCGTGTAGCTGAAGCCGTTGTCCTGGATTTCGTTGCGCAGGCGGCAGCACGACGACAGCGAGTCGGCGTTGTCGCTCAGGTAGGTGAAGAACGAGTGCCCTGCGGCATACATCTCGGCGGTGAAGTCGCCCCATTCGGTGTCGCGGACGTCGCCGTCGCGTGTGAGCAGGGCCATCGTCTCGACGGGGAAGGTGAGCACCGTGCGGGTGCGTTCGCGGTTGAACCAGCGCATGAAGCGTTTCTGGAGCCACGAGAGCGATTCCCAGTGGGGGCGGGACCCGTCGGGGAAGACGAATTCGCCGAAGAGCGACTCGAAGTAGTAGCGGTCGTAGTAGGCGATGTTCCAGAAGACGGCCTGGAAGTTCCGTGCGCCGGTGGGCTGGTTGATCGAGTAGACGATCTGCTCGAAGCAGTCGGTGATGACCTTGTCGAGGGTGCGGCGGCGCTTCGAGAGGTCGACCACCTCGTCGGCGCGCAGGTAGTAGTCATCGCCGTACTCCTGTTCGATGAAGTAGTTCATGTACATGAGGAACTCGGGCGTGGCGCAGGCCCCGGACAACATCGACGAGACGATGAAGACCATGTTGACGAACCCTCCGCAGAACGACTTGAGGTTCGTGGGCCGTGAGGAGTTCCCGCCGATCGAGAGCGTGCCGCCGAGCAGCCACGGATACATCGTGATCGAGGCGCAGTAGTTGGCCATCGAGGTTTCGTCGTTCTTGTAGATGAAGTGGTTGTTCAACAGGTGGAGGTATCGGTCGGCGAGCTCCTTGCCGTACATCTCCTTGATGCGGTCGGTGAGCAGGCGGCGGTTGAGGCGGATGAAGTTCTGCTTCGGGAGTTCGCCGATGAGTGTGGCGATGTTCTTGTTCTCGACATTGGCGTTGGCGTCGTACTTGGAGCCTGTGGCGGGGTTTGCGGCGGCGCAGTAGTCGGTCAGGAAACGGAGTTTTTCGCGTTCCTCGCGGTCTTCGGTGTGGCGTTGGCGGTAGAGCATGTAGCTCTTGGCCACGGCGAAATAGCGTTCGGCCATGAGGGCCACCTCGACCTGGTTCTGGATCTCCTCGACCGACATGCCGTCGGCGATGTGCACGCGGCTGAGGATGGCCGTGAGGTCGTCGTCGGTGGCGTAGCTTCCGACCGAGAGGAATGCCTTGCGCACGGCGCGTTTGATCTTTTCGACGGAGAAGACGGCGCGTTTTCCGTCGCGCTTGACGATGTAAAGTTCCGAAATGCCCATAATGGTCTCTATGTTATTGGTTCGAATATCCGTTCGGGTCGGGGGCGACGAGGCCCTTTCCGCCCATTGTGGAGTGGGGGCAGTCGGGGACGAGATCGTCGGATCCGGTTCCGTTAAGGTTTATGTCGGCGTTAAAAAATGCGTTGCGGCATCGCCCCAACATCCCGAGGGCTTCCGTCCGTCCGGCAAGGCAGGTCTTCTGACTCACTCCCGCCGCGCGCCTTCCCGACCCCTTGCGGGGCAGTGGCATGCGCGAGTGCGCGGCGTATTGCGGAGCTTACAGCTACGGGCATAGTCCCTGATTCGCACAGGAGTTCCCTTTTGATCCCACGCCGACAGCCGCCGGCCGGGAACCTTGCTCGGGACAAAGATACGGTGGTGGAACGGATCGGGCAACTTCTACGCGGGATTTTAATGAACAAATTGTAAACAATGGCGGCGGAGACGCTTCCGGGGCGTTTCCGGGCCGGAAGCTCGCCGTTTTTGATCGTTTTTGATCGTTTTGGTCCGGGGAGTAGGCAATCCGGATAAAAATTCCTACCTTTGGCCCTTGATATGGAATGCTCGCTCACAAAACGTTATGTCCGTTTGTGCCCCGATGCTCTGGTTGCCGTGTGGCTCGGGGTATGGTGGCTGGTGAATCTCGTGCAGGCAGGATGTTCCGAGCTGGCCAACGACGAGGCCTATTACCATATGTTTGCCGAACACCTCGCGTGGGGCTATTTCGACCATCCGCCCGTAACTGCGTTGCTCGTCTGGCTGGGTGAACGCCTCTTCGGCGGCGAACTGGGCGTGCGTTTCTTCTTCACGCTGCTGCAACCCCTCTACCTTTGGGTGCTTTGGCGGCTCATCCGGCCGAAGGATGCCACGCGGCGCGATGCCGCGCTCTATGTCGTGATCGCCGCCGCGACGCTCATGCTGCAGCTTTACGGCTTCCTGGCCGTGCCCGACGGACCGCTGCTCTTCTCGGCGGCGCTCTTTCTCTGGACCTTCCGCCGCTTTGCCGACCGCCGGCCGTGGTCGTGGCTCTGGATGGGTCTCGCAATGGCGCTGATGGCCTACAGCAAATACCACGGGGCGTTGGTCGTGCTGTTCGTCCTGGCGGCCAACCCGCGGCAGCTGCTGCGCCCGACGCTCTACCTGAGCGGGGCTGTCGCCCTCGTATTGCTCGTGCCGCATCTCCTTTGGCAATACCACCACGACTGGGCTTCGTTCGCCTACCACCTTTCGGGACGCAACGCCGTCTTCCGCGTGAGCTATGTCACTGACTTTCTGGTCAACATGCTGGTGGTTTTCAACCCCTTCTTCGTGCCGCTCTACATCCAGGCGTGGCGCAGGACCCGCCCGCAGACCCCCGTCGGCCGGGCCTTGAAGCTCCTGCCCGTGGCCTTCATCGTCTTTTTCCTCCTCTCGGCCCTGCGCGGATACGTACAGCCGCAGTGGGTTATCGTCGCCTCGTTCGGACTTGTCTACGTGCTTTTCGACTATGCCCGGCGACATCCCCGTACGCGGCGCTACGTCATGCGGGCCGGGACGGTGACCCTTGTGCTTGTGCTTGCCGTGCGCGCGGAGATGCTCTTCAACCCGCTGGGCCTGCGGTTCGAGGTCTTCGACAATGCCGCCCATTACGGTGCCATCGCCGAGGTGGCCGACGGCCGTCCCGTCGTCTTCCGCGGCGGCTATGCCGTGGCGGCCAAATACGGCTTCTATACCGGCGGAGAGGCGTATTGTCAGCCCAACATCAACTACCGCACCCACCAGTGGCAGTTCCGCGACGACGATACCCGCTTCATCGGCCGCGAGGTGCTCATCGAGTGCCCGGCCTCGGCCGCCGATTCGACCCTCGATGTGCGGAGCGTCACGCTTCCCACCGGGAAACGTTTCTCATGGTTCGTCGACCGCTCGTTCCATCCCGTGCGGCAGGTCGACATCGCCTTCACGGGGCTTTCCGGGCGAACCGCCCCGGGTGAGGAGCTGCACCTCGTGCTGCACATCAAGAATTCCTATCCCTACGAGATTCGCGTCGGCGAGGGTGATACGCGTCTGGCGCTGCTGTGGAAACACGGCCGCTTCCGGGTCGACGCATTCCCGCTCGACGACCGTTTCACCCTTCCCGCCGGCGGCGAGCTTACGCGCGAGGTGACCTTCCGCGTGGCGCCGCAACTCGCCGGCGAACGCTTCGATGTGGGGTTTGCCCTGCAGCGTACGGGGTATGCCAACTGGTTTAACGGAAAATCCCTCCCGACGGAGGTGTCATTGCACCCATGATCGAACAATTCATCAAATTCTGTGTCGTAGGAGGTTCCGGGGTCTTCGTGGACTTCGGCATCACCTACCTTTGCAAGGAGTGGCTGCGGCTGAACAAGTATGTGGCCAATTCGTTGGGCTTTCTCTGTGCCTCGACCTCGAACTACGTGCTCAACCGCATCTGGACGTTCCACAGCGAAAGTCCCGACATCGCGGGCCAGTACTTGCGCTTCCTGGGTATCGCGGCCGTGGGCCTCGTGATCAACAACGCCACGATCTATGTGCTGCACGGGCGTTTCAAGATGAACTTCTACCTTGCGAAACTCTTCGCCATCGGGGTGGTGACCTTCTGGAACTTCTTCATGAACTACTTCTTCACCTTCTGATCCCTGCCTGCGGCCGGTTCGGGCCGGATGCAACCACGAAAAAAGCTCCCCATCTGTACGGGGAGCTTTTCTGTTTTTACGGTTTTTCGGGGTCAGTGCTGCGCCTTCCTGCCGACTTTGCGGTGGTGTTGACCCTGCGGTGTTTTATCGGTACTGCGGTGATGTTGGCCCTGCGGCTTTCTATCGGCCAGTTGCCGTTGCCGCGGCCTCGGGGGCCGACAGCGACCGGGGTGTCTCGATGAATGCCGTCCATCCGATCCGGAGCCACAGGTAGAGGAGCAGCCAGAGGTTAAGCTGCCACCCGTAGAAGAATTGCATCACGCTCGGCGGACAGAGCACGTCGACCGGCATGACGACCACCACGACGAATACGACCCAGTAGAGCATCCGGTCCAGGCGGTTCAGGGCTCCGGCCCGCTTCATCTCCCAGAACCACAACTGGTAGCCGATCAGTGTGATGACGTAGGTGTGGCTTTCGCTGGAGTTGCTGAACAGGATGACATATCCCATGAGCATGGCCAGGGCGGCGAGTCGGAAGAAGGGCATGTGCCATTTGCGGTGGTTAAGCAGCAGTCCGGCGGCGAGCAGGGCGAGCACGCCGATCTGCACCCACATCCTGTAGGGCAGCAACCCGAGGGGACGCAGGTAGAATATGTTCATCCACGTGCGGGTGTCCTTGTGTTCGGTGAGGGCTCCGATCCATTGCCCGTAATAGTCGGGCAGATCCGCGAGAGGCATGTTGACGGCCGGGGCGAGCAGCAGGATGATCCCGATCAGCATGGCATACCCGGCGTTACGCCAGAAGCGGGGGTAGCAGAGCAGGAGCCCCAGCTGGAAGATGCCGTATATTTTCGTGAATCCCGAGACCATGATGAGCAGCACGGCAAGGAGTGCGCTCCCTTTTGTGCCGCGTTCGAGAAGCGAGTAGGCGAAGAGGAACATGTAGCCCACGGCGACGTTGTACTGGAACGAGAGTTGCGTGCAGGCCAGGATCAGGAAGGTGTAGAGGAACGATTTGCACTTTTCGTCGCGGGAGAACCTTGCGGGGAGCGTGAAGATGGCGGCGAACCACATCGAGAAGTTGAAAAGGTTCCACACGAACGGCCCGAGCCATGCCGGAAGGTATGCGAAGGGAGCGAAGAGGATGTTGAACAGCGGCCCGTAGAGGAAATAGTCGAGGTGCGGGGCGGCCCGGGTCCAGTTCTCGCCGTAGGGGGCGATGTGGTCCCAGAAGAGTTTCGTCGACTCGGCGAAGATCATGAAGTTTTTGTGGCGGCCGCGGGCGACCTCCGAGAAGGAGAGCGCCAGGACGATCAACGCCCCGAGGATATAGAGGTTCCGGGGGTTGAGGAAGAATGCGCCGATACGCTTCCAGAGGGAGGCTTCTTTGCCGGGCTCGTGGGGGAGTGCAGCGTGTGTCATGTGAGGGGGCTATTGCCGTTTTCGGATTTTGCGGAACGGCAGCCCGAGGACGCCGAAGAAGGCCTCGCGGAAGATGCCTCCCGACATTTTCGAGACGCCCTCGCGGCGCTCGACAAAGATGATTGAGACTTCGCGGAGCTTGAGCCCGAGTCTCCAGGCGGAGTATTTCATCTCGATCTGGAACCCGTAACCCTTCATGCGCACGGCATCGAGGTCGATTGTTTCGAGCGCGCGGCGCGAATAGCAGACGAATCCGGCGGTGGCATCGTGCAGCGGCATGCGGGTGACCATGCGCACGTAGACCGAGGCGAAATAAGACATTAGCAGCCGCGACATGGGCCAGTTGACGACGTTGACGCCTTGTACGTAGCGTGATCCTACCACGACGTCGTACCCTTCGGCGGCCGCTTCGTAGAGACGCACCAGGTCGTCGGGGTTGTGCGAGAAGTCGCAGTCCATTTCGCAGATGTAGTCGAAACCGTGTTCGAGTCCCCAGCGGAATCCCGTGAGGTAGGCAGTGCCGAGGCCCTGTTTCCCGGAGCGTTCGAGCAGGTGGAGCGTCGTGGGGAACTCCTTCTGCCGCTCGCGGACGATGGCGGCGGTGCCGTCGGGCGATCCGTCGTCGATGACGAGCAGTTCAAAGGGCTCGGGCAACGAGAAGACCTTCGAGATCATCTTCGAAATGTTCTCCTTTTCGTTGTAAGTGGGGATGATGACCAGTTTGCGCATGGCGGGTAGTTGTTGGAATCGTCCGCAAAGATAGCGTTATTTTCCGAAATTCGGTCCTCCGTACGGATTATTTTACAGGCCGTTTCATCGTGCGGATAAGGGCTTTGTCAGTGTCGGAGACGCGACGCGATTCGATGATCTTCTGCAGGGTCCGGTTGTAGGTCTGCCCGTCGAGCGGGCACTCCTTGCCGAGCCACTCCATGGTCTCCCGTGGGAACTTCGCGAAGCAGACCGAGACGGCCCACGCCACGCCCATGCTGGCGTAATAGGCCTCGCAGCGGCATTCGCCCAGGCGTTCGAGCAGGGGCGCGAGGTGTTCGCGGTCGACGAAGTTGCCGGTGGCCATGACCACGGCAAAGCGGATGTCGTATTCGGCCGTGGCACGGAAGTAGGGCTGGATGAAGCGCCACATCGGTCCGCGCTCCGAGGCGCGGAGCCGCCAGCAGAAGCAGTCGCAGAGGGCCCAGTTGTCAATCCGGGGAACGAAGCGCGCGACGAGATCGAGCTTCTCTTCGATCGGGCAGCGGGCGTAACCGATGACGAGACCGTGCAACATGCGCTCCTCGAAGTAACGGCAGCCGGTTGCCGCGACGAACTCCCTCCATTGGTCGCTGCGGGCTATCTGCCGGGCCAGTTCGCGCAGTTGCGGGATGCGGATGCCGAGCATTTCTCCCGCGTTCGGGATGATCCGGGCATTGAAATCGCGGTAGGCAGGATCGGCCATTTCGAGGAGTTGGTCGCGAAGTGTCATGGCTTGTCGGGGTGATGTTCTGTTATCGTCCCGACAAAAGTACGTTTTTTTGCCGGAAAGTCCGCATATTCCGGCAAAAAGCGTATCTTTGCAAATGATATATGCTTTCGGACGGGATGATACGCGTGCGCCGGGTGACCCGGATCACCTCTTCGGAGGTGGAGGCTTTTGTACGGCTGCTGCCGCAACTCTCGCCGCGCCTCGGCGGGATAACGGCGGAGCGGGCCGCAGCAATTGTTGCGGCGCCGTGCACGGTCTTGTTTGTGGCAGAAGTCGGTACGGAGATTGTCGGCATGCTTTCGCTCGTGTGGTACGACGTCCCTTCGGGCCGCAAGGGGTGGATTGAGGATGTCGTGGTCGATGCGGCCGTGCGTCGCCGCGGTGTCGGTGAAGCCCTGTTGGAGGAGGCCCTTCGGATAGCGCGGTGCGAAGGTGTCGAACGGTTGCAGCTGACCTCCTCTCCGTCCCGCGAAGCTGCCCGGGCGCTGTACCGGAAATTGGGATTTGAAGAGATGGAAACGGGAGTTTTCGTCTTTAAAGCAGATACGAAATGAAGAAAATCGTGAAAATCGCAGCCATCGTGGTGGCTGTGTTATTGGTACTTTTGCTTGTGGCGCCCATGTTGTTGCGGGGCAAGATTGCCGACATCGTGAAACGCGAGGCCAACGAAATGCTCACTGCACAGGTGGATTTCGAGAAGTTGGACATCAGCCTGCTGCGCCATTTCCCGAACGCCTCGGTCGAGCTGAAGGACTTGACGCTGGTGGGCGTGGAGCGCTTTGAGGGCGATACGATCGTTGCGGCGCGTCGGATTTCGGTGGTTGTGAACCTCATGTCGCTCTTCGGCGACAGCGGGTTCGAGGTGACGAAGGTGATCCTTGCCGACCCGGCGCTGCATGCGCACAAACTTGCCGACGGCGCCGTCAACTGGGACGTGATGAAACCTTCGGATGCGGCGGAGACGCCCGAGACGACTTCGGAAGAGGCTTCCGGGGAGGCGTCGGACGGATCGTCGTTCAGCCTCCTGGTGCAGGATTTCCGCATTTCGGACGCCATTATCCGCTATGAGGATGATTCGACCGGCATGCGTTTCTCGACCGAGCCGCTGTCGTTGCGTCTGAAGGGCGACCTTTCGGCCGAACATACCAACCTCGACCTGCAACTTACGGCCCGTTCGCTGAACTTCGTGTCGGGAGGCATCCCGATGCTTAGCGGGGCTGAGGCGGAGCTCGACGCCGTGATCGACGCTGACCTGGCCAACGGCCGCTATACGCTGTCGAACAATACGCTGCGCCTGAATGCCATCAAGGTGGGGCTCGACGGATGGGTCGAGATGTGTGACAACGGCCTGGCGCTCGACCTGACGGCCGGGTGCGACAAGGTCGAATTCAAGGATGTGCTGTCGCTCGTCCCTGCCTTCTATACACGGGAGTTCAAGAGCCTTTCGGCCGGCGGCGAGCTCTCGATGTCGCTGTGGGCGCGCGGCGAACTGACCGATACGGCGCTTCCGGCCTTCGAGGCGAAAGTCTCGGTTGGCGACGGCAGTTTCCAGTACGCCTCGTTGCCCAAGGCCGTAACCGACATCAACATCAACGCCGCGGTCTCGAACCCCGGCAAGACGATGGACCAGACAGTGATCGACCTTTCGCGTTTCGGCATGCAGATGGCAGGGAACTCGCTTTCGGCGACGTTCCATGCCACGAATCTGGTGAGCGATCCCGCATTCCGGGCCTCGATGTCGGGCCGTATCGACCTCGGAGCCGTGAAGGAGGTCTACCCGCTGGACAAGGGTGTCGAGCTGGGCGGCCAGATTACGGCCGACGTGAAGGTTTCGGGCCGTATGTCGGATATCGAAAAGAGCCGTTACGAGCAGATCGGGGCGCAGGGTACCTTCGTGATCGAAGAGCTCGGACTGACGCTGCCCGACCTGCCGGCCGTGAATATCCGCCGGGCAGCCGCCACGATCACCCCTTCGGCCATGACCCTCGGCGAGTTCGGCGTGACGGTGGGCCGGAGCGACCTTTCGGCGACGGGCCAGTTGACCAACTATATCGGCTACCTGCTGCGTGGTGACGTGCTTTCGGGCCGTCTCTACGTGAAGTCCGACCTGCTCGACCTGAACGAGATCATGGCCGCGTCGTCGGATGCTTCCGCCGCGGAGACACCGGCTGCGGAGTCCGCTGCCGGGACCGAAACCGACGAAGTCGCCGCCGCGGCTGCCGCGATCGAGGTGCCGCGCAACCTCAATCTTTCGCTCAATGCCGACCTGAACCGCATTCTTTTCGGTAAGATGGAGATCGGTAATCTCGCCGGCGAGATGCGCATGGCCGGCGGGACGCTGTCGCTGGTGAATCTTTCGGCCAATGTCTTCGGAGGCAAACTGTCGACCTCGGGCAGTTACTCGACGGCGGCCGATCCGTCGCATCCGACCTTTGCGCTCGACGCCCGGATCACAAAGGCGTCGTTCCAGCAGACCTTCGAGCAACTCGAGATGGTTCAGAAACTTGTGCCGATCTTTGCCAAGACGGGCGGCGACTACTCCATGTCGCTTGATCTGAGTACGGCGCTCGACGCCACGCTGTCGCCCGACCTGCAGACGCTCAACGCCTCGGGCGAACTCAGTTCGGCCAACATCGAGGTGCAGAATATCGCTGCCTTCGACGCATTGGCCACGGCCCTGAACAACGACAAGTTGCGCAAGATCGAGGCCAAGGATGTCTCGATCCGCTTCGAGGTACGCGACGGCCGGGTTTACACCGAACCCTTCGACCTGAAGTTCGGCGACGTGGCGGCGACGCTTTCGGGCTCCACGGGCCTCGACCAAACGATCGACTATACCGCGAAGGTGACGATTCCGGGCGGCCAGGCGCTTCAGACGCTGGGCGTAAACATCGGCGGGACCTTCACTGACCCGAAAATCTCTCTTGGCGTGAAGGAGGCCGTCGAAGAGGCGGTGAAGAATGTCGTCGACGAGCAGATTCAGAAACTCACGGGCAGCGAGTCGCTTTCGGTGGAGATCGCCAAACAGGCCGAGAACCTGCGTGCGCAGGCCAAACAGGCAGGCGAGAAACTCGTCTCCGAAGCTCAGAAGCAGCGAGACAAACTGGTTGAGGAGGCTTCGAAAAAGGGCACGCTGGCGAAACTCGCCGCGCAGAAGGCCGGGGACAAGCTGGTCGAGGAGGCTGAGAAGCAGGCTGCCAATCTGGAGTCCGAGGCCGAGAAACAGATCGAGAAACTGACCGCCGAAAAGGAGTGATCGCATGCTGACGGTTTTTGTCATTCTCCTTTTGGGCATAGGAACGGGGCGCCTGCTTTACGGCCGGCGCCTCTCCTTTCTTCGTGCGCTCATCACGGCCATTATCTGGATATTGCTCTTTTTGTTGGGTGTTGAGGTCGGGGCTGATCCTGCGGTGGTAGGAGGTTTGGCGACCTTGGGCGCAACAGCGCTTGTGATCTTTGTACTGTCGGTGGCGGGGAGCATTCTCGTCTCGTGGGGCCTGTGGCGATGGATACGGCGCAGGACAGCCGCTCCCGGGCAGAGTGCCGGAACGGACTCCGACACCTCGGAAGGGCCTCAATCTATCTGGAAGGCGTTGCAAGGTAGTTTGGTGATCGTCGCTTTTTTTGCCTTCGGCTGCATGGTCGGATATTTCCTTTCTCCCGATATGACCGGTTCACACCTCTCTGTGTGGGTCCTCTATGCGCTGATGTTCTGTGTCGGCGTGACGTTGGGCAACGATAGGACGTTGGTCGAACGCGTGCGGCAACTCGATCGGCGGCTGATCTTGCTCCCTGTGGCTACGGCCGTGGGAACGCTGCTCGGGGCGGGCGTTGCCGCACCGCTGCTGCGCGACTGCACGTTGGGTGATACGCTTGCCGTCGGTGCGGGATTCGGCTACTACTCCCTGTCGAGTATCTTCATTGCCGATCTGCGGGGTGCCGAGTTGGCTACCGTGGCTCTGTTGTGCAACATTTTGCGGGAGATATTCACCCTGTTGGCAGCGCCGCTTGTCGCACGCTGGTTCGGGCCACTGGCCGCGGTGTCGATCGGCGGTGCCACAACATTCGATACCACGCTGCCCATCATCACACGGGCCGCAGGACGTCCATACGCCGTGGTGTCGATCTTCCACGGTTGTGTTTTGGATTTCAGCGTGCCGTTCCTGGTTACGTTTTTCTGTTCGCTGTAAACTGTGTGCAGCACAGAAGAAAAGGAGCGGACACAGGGACGTGGTCGCTCCTTTTCTTCTTCGCTACCGTTTTATGTATGTCTGCAGCGCCTCGACATACTCTTCGAAGGCGTCGCGTCCGGCGTCGGTGATGCGGCAGACAGTGCAGGGCATCTTGCCGCGGAAGGTCTTCTCCACGTCAATATATCCTGCCTTGGACAGTTTGTCCAACTGCACCGAGAGGTTGCCGGCTGTGGCACCGGTCTGTTGGCGGAGAAATACGAAGTCGGCGCTCTCGACCCCGATGAGGACCGACATCACGGCCAGCCGCAGTTCTGAATGCAGCAGCGGATTCAACTCCTTGAACATGTCGCTATTTTTCGTGACGGGTTCGGTAATTGATGATGTGCCCTGGGATGACCATCATTATGAGGAAGATCGCTGCGAAGATCAGTATCTCGTTGTTGAGCATGTAGCTGTCGATCCGCTGCGGGTCGGGCAGTTGTTTCAGATAGAAGTCCCAGATGGCAATGGTCGCCGTTCCGACCATGCCTAAGAGCCCGGCCACGGTGTAGATTTTCGAGCGGACGATCCGTCCGGTGGCGACGGTCCCGATCGACATCACGAGGGTAATCAACGCGAAAAGGCTTGGGCGGTAGTTCCAGCCGTGGAACAGGCAGAGTATGAAAATCGGGATGAGTGCCAGCGTGCAGACGATCCACAGGGCATTGACGATGCGGTCGATCTCCGTACGGGGTTCCGAGCTCTTCTTTTCGGGAAAAAGACGCATCAGCACGAAGCCCGAAACGGGAATGAGAAACCATGTGAGGCTCCATTCCGGTGCGGCACCGACGATGTTGAGGGTGTAGTTGAGCAGCGAGATGACGATGGTGGTGTATCCCCAGACGAGGAACGGGCGGCCCGAGTGGCGTTCGAGGCGTTGGCGGGTGTTGCGGATCATGCGCGTGATGAGTTCGATGCTCTCCTGCGCGTCGAGTTTTTTCTTTTCCATGGTGTTGGTTTTTGGAGGTTCGGTTCTATGTTGCAAATATAAATTAGTTTATTCTATAAACCAAATTTTCGCAAAAAAATTTTTTACGGACCGATGGTCGTGTTTTATTTTCCGTCGGTCCGCCGTTCTCTCGGTTCCCGTTTCCATGCGTACAACGCCACAGCCTCTTCCTTCCCCGGCATTTTTAGTCCCCTGTACTCTGGGAATGCTGCTTTCTGAACTGAGCGTATCCACGAAAGTTCAACCTTACGCCAAGGCGCAATTTTCCGTGCGAAATTGGCTAACCAAAACGGATTTTTTCGTATATTTGTAGGAAAATCTTAAAGAAACCTCTTTCTTATGAAACGATTTGTCTTGCTTTTGATGGGCCTTGTCGCCGTGTGGAACGTTGCGGCGAAGGTCGAGCTTCCCGAACAGGTCGGGAGTAACATGGTGCTACAACAGAACGCCTCGGTACGCTTGTGGGGATGGGCCGATCCGCGGGCTGCGGTGCGCGTTTCGACAACGTGGGGGGCCGAAGCCACGGCGAAATGCGACCGTGACGGTCGTTGGGAAGTGCGGCTCCAGACCCCTGCCGGCAGTTATGCGCCGCAACAGGTGACGATCGAGAGTGGTGAGCGCGTTGTGTTGGACAACGTGCTGATCGGCGAGGTGTGGCTCGCCGGGGGTCAGAGCAACATGGAGATGTCGCTCAACGGCTTCAACAACTGCCCGACGATCGATGCCAACGAGGTGATTGCACGGGCTGCGACGCGCCGCGATCGTATCCGTTACGTCAAGATTCCCCGGACGATCTCCTATACGCCGCAGGAGCGGGTTTCCGGACGATGGAATTGCCTGACGCCCGAAACCGCCCCGGGATTCAGTGCCGTGGGTTATTTCTATGCCGAGATGTTGAACGACGTACTGGACGTCCCGGTGGGCATCATCGACTGCAACTGGGGCGGTTCGATTCTCGAGGCGTGGTGCGACCGTGCGACGCTCGAGGCGTATCCCGACATGGACCTGACCGAGGAGGGCATCGAACGTATAAAAAGTTATACGCAACGGCCGATGGAGATGTACAATGCGATGATCCATCCCCTGACGCCCTACACGCTTCGTGGCTTCATCTGGTACCAGGGGGAGTCGAATATCGACCGCTATCCGGTCTATGCCGAGCGCATGGCACGCATGGTGGAGTTGTGGCGAAATGTTTGGGGCGGAGGTGAAATGCCGTTCTATTTCGTCGAGATCGCTCCGTACTCCTATGGCAACAACGACGCCGACAAGGCTGCCTACCTGCGCGAGCAGCAGTGCATGGCGCAGGAGATGATTCCTTCGAGCGGCATGGTTTCGACCAACGACCTGGTATATCCCTATGAGGATGTCAACATCCATCCGGCCAACAAGCGGGATGTCGGCTATCGCCTTGCCTACTGGGCCTTGAACCGCACCTATGGTATGGAGAATATCGTCTGTGAGAGTCCCCGGTTCAAGAGTGTGGAGTTTGCCGATGGAAAGGCGATCGTTACCCTTTCGTCGCTTCACGGAGGTTACAACCGCCTGCGGGGAATCGAAGGATTCGAGGTGTGCGGTGCCGACGGCGTGTTCCACCCGGCGGAGGTCTCCGTCGACGGCAAGTTGCGGCTCATCGTCTCCTCGGCAGAGGTGCCCGCGCCGACGGCCGTTCGCTACTGCTTCCGCAACTTTAAGGTCGGCAACCTGGCCAATACACGCGGTCTTCCGGTCATTCCGTTCCGCACGGATGATTTCCCGCCGCGGAATTGACCCTCGGCAAAGGTGAGGAATGTCCCGGCTCTCGAACAGGGAGCCGGGACGTTTTTATGCCTTGGTCTCCGGAACTTGTCGGGCTACCAGCGCTTGCCACTCGGGATGCCGTTCGATGTAGCGCACGATGTAGCTGCATTGCGGAACGATCATCTCGTCGCGGCGCCGGAACTCTTCCAACGTGGCGGCAACCAGTTCGGCGGCGATTCCCTGCCCTTCGAACCGGGGCGGCACGATAGTGTGGGTCAGGCGATAAATCCCGCCGTCAGGCTCGTATTCGACATAGGCGATCCCGCCGTCGAGGCGGAATTCGTAGCGGTGCTGCGCCGCATTATGGATCAGTGAATACCTTTTTTCCATTTTTTTTCGGTGTTGAATTTTTGCGGACCGTAGCAAATACGGTTCCGAAATCGTATTTTTGCCCTCCGTATGGGAGTTGTTTCCGATATTCTGCTCGACTGGTACTCGCGTGAAGGCCGGGACCTTCCGTGGCGTCGCACGCGCGACCCCTATCGCATCTGGCTTTCGGAGGTCATCCTCCAGCAGACGCGCGTGGCACAAGGCCTGGCCTACTATGAACGCTTTACGCAGCGTTTCCCCGACGTTGCCGCGCTGGCCGCCGCGCCGGAAGACGAGGTGCTGAAGCTCTGGCAGGGCCTGGGATACTACAGCCGGGCGCGTAACCTGCATGCCGCAGCACGGCGGATCGTCCACGATTTCGGGGGAGCCTTTCCCGCGACGTTCGAAGGCGTGCGCTCGCTGCCCGGCGTGGGCGACTACACCGCGGCGGCAATCTGCTCGGCTGCCTACGACGCTCCGTGCGCCGTGGTCGACGGCAACGTCTACCGGGTGCTGGCGCGGCTGTACGACCTCGATACCCCGATCGACACCGTGGCCGGACAACGTGCCTTCGCGGACCTGGCCCGTGCAGAACTCGACCTCCGCTGCCCGGGTCGTTACAACCAGGCGATCATGGATTTCGGGGCTCTGCAATGCACTCCGGCGTCCCCAGACTGTGGCACCTGCCCGTTGTCCGGCCGCTGCCTGGCCCTGGCGGCCGGGACGGTCGGATGCCGTCCGGTCAAACGGGGCAAGACTCCGCCGCGCGACCGTTGGTTCAACTACCTGCACATCACTTCTCGGGATCAAACGGTCGTATGCCGCCGCGGTGCGGGCGACATTTGGCAGGGGCTCTATGAATTTCCGCTTCTCGAGACCGATGCCGTAACCGATTTCCTGACGCTGACGCGCGACCCGCGCTTCGAGGCCTGGCTGGGCAGCGTCCCCTGGCGGCTGCTCGGAAGCGTTACCCTGCCTAAACACCAACTCTCGCACCAGACGATCCACGCCGTGTTCCACCGGATCGAGACCCCGCACCTGACGCCTGCCGCAGCGTTGACGGCCGTTCCGAGCGACACCCTCGGCGACTATGCCATTCCGCGGCTGCTCGAACGTTACTTGATGAGCAACCAGAGATAGCCTCCGTAGAGGAGCAGGAAGAGGATGCCTTCCCAGCGATCGACCGCCCGGCGCCGGAAGGTGAAAGCCGCGAGGAAGAGCAATACCGACGTAAGCAGTACTACCAGCAGGTCGCGGTGGGTAATTCCGCCCATCGAGAGCGGGTGAATCGTGGCGCTGAGCCCGAGGATCAGCAGGATGTTGGCGATGTTCGAGCCGATGACGTTTCCGAGGGCCATGTCGGCCTTCCCCTTGAAGAGCGATACGAGCGATGAGGCCAGTTCGGGCAGCGACGTGCCTCCGGCTACCAGCGTGATGGCGATGACCGACTCGCTGACACCGAGGCTGCGGGCGATGGAGGTTGCGCCGTCGAGAAATAGCTCGCCGCCGAAGACCAGCCCGGCCAGTCCGCCGACGATCATCACGGCCATCATCCATCCCGGCATGGAACGGGCGGCTTTGCCGTCATCGGCCGACTCCTCGGGGCGCGGCGTGACACGGATCGTGTAGCCGATCAGTGCGACGTAGAGCAGCAGCATGACGATGCCGTCAATGCGTCCGATGCGGTCGGCGGGGCCGTACCCGAGCAGGGCGTCGGAGGCCGTTGCGAGGAGCAGCAGCGAGGCGACGACGCCGAAGGGGATGTCGCGGCGGATGTTCCCGGCTGTGAGCGGCAGGGGCCGGAAGATGGCGCAGAGCCCGAGGATGACGAAGACGTTGAAGATGTTCGAACCCACGACGTTGCCGATTGCCACGTCGCTCTTTCCGGCAATGGCCGAGAGTACCGAGACAACCAGCTCCGGGGTCGAGGTCCCGACGGCTACGATGGTCAGTCCGATGATGAATTCCGGGACGCGGAACCGCTGGGCGAGTGCCGCGCTTCCGTCGGTGAGAAAGTTGGCTCCGGCCAGGATCAGGCCGAGACCGAGGAGGGTCAGTACAATATCCATGTTCAAATCAATTGTTTGTCAATATGCGGTTGTCAGTCGAGCAGCAGCAGGCTGGCAGCCATCAGGGCCATGCCGGCCACTACGCCGTAGATCGAGGTGTGGGCTTCACCGTATTCGCGGGCGGCAGGCAGCAGTTCGTCGATCGAGATGAAGACCATGATGCCCGCCACTCCGGCCAGGATGCACCCCATGAGCGTCGGCGACATGAAGGGCATCAGCATGAGGTAGGCCAGCAACGCGCCCGCCGGTTCGGCCATGCCCGAGAACAGTGAGAGCCGGAACGCCTTGGCGCGGTCTCCCGTGGCGTAGAAGACGGGGATCGAGACGGCGATTCCCTCGGGAATGTTGTGTATGGCGATGGCTACGGCGATGGCCACACCGAGCGCCGTGTCGTCGACCGCTGCGGTGAAGGTGGCCATACCTTCGGGGAAGTTGTGGATGCCGATGGCCAGGGCTGTCAGCACTCCCATGCGCATGAGTTTCGGATTGCGCGGGCGCTGCTCCATCTCCTCGACGAGGTGCGCCTCGTGGGGGTTCTCGACCGAGGGTACGAGGCGGTCGATGATGCCGATCAGGAGTATCCCGCCAAAGAAGCTCACGACGGTGACCAGCGGGCCCGTCGGGCTTCCCCACGCCGTCGAGAGGGTGATGTTCGCCTGCTGGAAGAGTTCGACGAACGAGACGTAGATCATCACGCCGGCGGAGAGTCCGAGCGAGAACGACAGCAACCGTTTGTTGGTGCGTTTGGCGAAGAAGGCGATGGCGCTGCCGATGCCCGTGGCCAGTCCGGCCCCGAGGGTCAGTAACAGCGGAAAGAGTATGTTTTGTCCCATGCGATGTCGTTTTTGGAATCGGAACAACGGGTTCCGGGGACAAAGATAACATATCCGAAAAAAATACCGAATATTATGGGTCCGGTATTTGTAGGTAAAGAGAAGCGCAGAAAAGAGTAAATATCTTGTTTACAGGTGTTTAATTCTCTATTCTGCATATGCTCGGAGCAATGGGAACAGCAAAATCAGGCAGGTTTAACGGTAAGTTCAGTTACTTATCCGTTACCTGCCCGAAATGCTTTAATTTGCATTTAAGACAGTCGTTTTCAGTTTGTTGCATCGAATTTCCGCATAACAAATAACTTGACTAAACGTTTAACAAAACCACAAAGTTCAGGTTATCATGCAACGCAGCACTTTCAAAGTCCTTTTCTATGTGAAAAGGCAGTCCGAAAAATCGGGGCAGGTTCCCGTTATGGGCCGTATCACCATCAACGGTACGATGTCGCAGTTCAGCTGCAAACTCACCGTTCGTTCTTCTCTTTGGGATGCCAAAGCGAACAAGGCGGCAGGTAAGAGCCTCGAAGCACAGCGCATCAACGAAAAGCTGGAAAATATCAAAACCAATATCGGCAAACAGTATCAGCGTCTCTGCGACCGGGATTCATACGTTACGGCTGAAAAGGTCCGCAACGCCTTCCTCGGTATGGGCGATGACTGCCGTCTGCTTTTACAGACTTTCGACGAATACCTTGCAGACTTTCTCAAACGCGTGGGCAAAGACCGCGCCTATTCGAGCTATGACAATTACCGCAAACGCCGTAACCGCCTTGCCTCTTTCCTCGAATACGAATACCGTGTAAAAGATATTCCTTTCAAAGAACTGAAGCGTGATTTCATCGAAAAGTTTGTGGTCTACCTCTCCTCGGTACAAGGGATGCGTTCCGGGACGATCCATTCTACACTCAAGAAGCTGAAACTGATGACCTACACGGCGTATAAGAACGGCTGGATTGCCGCCGATCCTTTCGCCGGGTTCTATGTCAAAGCAGAATACGCTGAACGTCGCTACCTCTCGGCCTCGGAATTGCAGGCCGTGATGAATGTCAAGCTCCCCAATTACCGAACAAGCATTAACCGGGACGTCTTCGTCTTTTGCGCCTTTACGGGCCTGAGCCACGCGGACGTGGTGAAACTTACCCATGCGGACATCCATACGGACGATAACGGGGAGCATTGGATCATCGACAAACGGCAAAAGACAGGTACGCAGTTCCGTGTCAAGCTCCTTCCCGTCGCTGAAATGCTCTACAAGCGTTATAAGGATACATATCGCACAAGCGAGAAGGTTTTTCCGCTTAAAGGCACTTATAAAACACTGAACATGTCGTTACGTCATGTTGCCAGACATGCTGGTCTGTCGTTCAACCCGACGATCCACATGGCGCGGCATACCTTTGCCACAACGGTCACGCTTACGCAGGGCGTACCTCTGGAAACGGTCAGCAAGATGCTGGGACATAAACATATCACCACGACCCAAATCTACGCCAAAATCACCAATGACAAGATCGGCCGGGATATGGCGGCATTGAGCGAGAAACTGAACGGTATCTTCAAGGTCGCGCAGTAATCCGGCGCGATCCCGGAATAGCGCATATCTAATATCCCTGTCATCTCTTTCCGCCGGCAGGGAATTTATCGCCGGAGATGAAAATCCGCAAGGCCATGCGAATCGCCCGAGGGGCGAGCCTTGCGTATTTCCATCCCCGGCGTTTTGCTGGTCTACCGTCGGAAAAGGCGACATTCTACGGCTCCTGACGATCCTGTTCTGATGTTCAGCCGCGAGCGGCCTGCCCGTTCGACGGCCCTTTCCGTCTTGCTATCTGCCGTCGAAATGCCTCCGCTTTTTCAAAACGGCCTTCTGCTATTCTTCTTCTCGTGGAGATAATTCAGCTCGTCGCGGTAAATGTCCATGACGAACCGCAGCATATTGTCAACCAAGGCCGTTAATCTTGTATTATCGTTTCCCAGCAGGTGGAGAATTGTCGATACTTTACGCTTGGTTTGGGCGCTGACGTAGATCGCAGAGCGGTTACGGCAATCCACCGACGCGAAGAACGTGCGTTCGAAATCCGGCAGCGCGATCTTTTTACGCCGGAATCTGGAAGACTTCTTTACGGGAGTCGTTTGGGTGCCGACGTCTGTTTTTTCAGCAGTCGGTGCCGATGCTCCGGATACCGTTTCCGATGTGTTTCCCTCAGGAGTGTCCGTATCTTCCTCTTCCGGTTCGGGAATCCTGCGGACGACTTTCGAATCCAAAGGGGCCTGTCCGGCGATCATCTGACGCATCAGCTCCTCGTCGACTTCGATACGGGGATGTTTAGAAGGATTGGGTGCAGGTTTGTCTGTTTCTTTCAATGAATCCATGGTGCAACGTTTTTGAGATTGATTGTTAGCTATACTGTCGTAAAGCGTGTATGTCCGGTTTTATGTTTTAAACCATTCAAAATATCGTTTTCCGTTTCATGCGGTTTATATCGGGATAA
>DXGO01000026.1 GCA_019113885.1 Candidatus Alistipes intestinipullorum
ATATATTGCCAATTTTGTTTTTATCTCGATGCCGATACCCCGGCAAGATATGTCCTTGCGTGGCCTGCCGAAACAATATCCGCCCGCAGCGTTCTCGGACACTGCGGGCGGATATATTTGCTGAATAGGCAATATCTTACCTACTCCACTTCAATCAGGATAGCATCGGTAGGAACGTTTTCGCCGGGTTCGACGAAAATCTGCTTCACCTTACCGGCATAATCGGTTGTGATGGAGTTTTCCATCTTCATGGCTTCGAGAACCACGATATCCTGCCCTACCTTCACCGTATCACCAACTTTTACCAGGACCTCGAGGATGTGTCCCGGCAGCGGTGCCGTCACCGTATTGCCCGTAATGACGGGTTTTGCCTTCTCGGCAGCAACTGCAGCTGCGGCCTGCTCCTCGGCAACCTTCTGGGCATGGTCACGCACCTTCTCGTTCGTGAGGAACGTCTTGGCGACGGTCGGGAAGAGCTCCAGCAACAGCACCTCCTTCTCGTTGGCCGCCAGCTTCACGCCCCCGGCCTCCGGAAGTTCGGGGTTCGGCTGCATCTGGTATTTCGAGGTGTCATAAGGCGTCTCCTCGCGTACGCCGCAAATCTTGAAGCGGAATTCGGGATCAATCTCGACGGGCGTCTTTCCGTACTCGCCCTTCACGAGACCTACGAACTGCGACGACTTGTTGCTGTACATCGGACGTCCGGCCTTCTCGTCCAAAGCGCAGTTGACAGCCTGCGCGCCGACGATCTGCGACGTCGGGGTCACCAGCGGCGGAAGGCCCGCAGCCAGACGCACCGAGGGGATCAACTCCATGGCGCGGGGCAGAATCTCCTCGGCCTTGAGCTGCTTGAGCTGAGCAACCATGTTCGAGTACATGCCGCCGGGAATCTCGGCCTTCTGCACCAGTTCGTTCGGAGCCGGGAATCCGAACCAGGCCTCGATCTTGCGGCAGGCGTCGATCGTGGCGGCCTCGTCGTCGCGCTGTGCGGCGGCGATCGCCGCATCGAACAGCGCGTCGATCTCGGCAGGCAGCGTGTCGGTCAGCGGGTTGAACGCCTTGGGTTCGGATTTCTCCACGCCGAATACCGAGAGGTTCAGCTCCTTGCGGATTTCGCGCAGCTGGGTATTGATCTTAGCCACGGCCTCCATGTTGACGCCCGTCTCGATGCCGAGCTTCTTGCAGAAGACATGAATCAGTTCGATAGCCGGCGCCCCGGTCCCTTCGGCGAAATACCAGCAGTTCGTATCGACGATGTCGACGCCGGCGACAATGGCTGCCAGCACCGAGGCCAGGCCGTAACCGGGCGTACAGTGGGTGTGGAAATCGACCGGAATCGAGAGGTTCGACTTGAAGAGTTTCACCAGCGTGGCAACACGGCGCGGCGGGATCAGGCCCGACATGTCCTTGATCGTAATCATGTCGGCACCGAGGGCGGCCATTTGCCTGGCCTTGTCGAGGAAATAGGCGTCGGTGAAGACCGGTGCTGGGTTCTTTTTGCCCCGGAGTTTGTCCCAGAAGCCCAACTCGGGATATTTCGGGTCCACCGTATAGCAGACCGCACAGTCGGCGATGCCGCCGTATTGCTTGACGTATTTGACCGTCGACTTCACGTTGTCCACGTCGTTCAGGGCATCGAAGATTCGCATGATGCCCAGGCCGCTTTCGATGGCATTGCGGCAGAACCCGTCGATAATCTCGTCCGAATAAGGCGAATAGCCGAAGAGGTTGCGGCCGCGCGAGAGCGCCGTAAGTTTCGAGACGTTGCCGACGGCTTTATAAATAGTCTCCAGGCGTGTCCAGGGGTTTTCATTCAGGTAGCGCATCACCGAATCGGGCACGGCACCGCCCCACACCTCCATGGCGTAGAAATTGGCATCTTTGTAGAACGGCAGGCAGCGGTCGATCTGCGCCTGATTCATCCGCGTTGCAAACGACGACTGCTGGCCGTCGCGCAACGTAAGGTCTCTGATTTTGAGATTTTTTGCCATTGTTTTTATGTGATTTAAAGATACTTTGCGTTCCCTTACAGGTCGTATTGTTGTTATACAGCTAACAAAGGTACGAAACCCGGATGAATTTCCAAGCTTTTCAGTAGAAATTTTACATTTCGAAGCCTTGGTCCGAGGCTGTGTAACAGCAAATACGCATTCGCTACATGCGCCAGGGTGAGCGCGTTGCAAAAAAAACAGGTCAAATGGCGGTGCTTGAGACGGAATATTTTAAAAAATAAAACCATCCAGCGTATTGCAGGAACCAAAATTTTGATATACTTTTGTTCAGTTATTATAAAAACTCGTTTTTTATGATTATCCTATTCATGTCGAACCGACAGTTCCTATCATACATGGGAGACAGATAAAGGGATATTCCGTGCGCGGAATATCCCTTTACATTTGAATGAATTTTTTCGGCAACGCTTTTTTTTCTATGAGACAGTTGCTAAATTCGCGACCGCAAAAACTTTTTACATCATTTTATTATAAACTAAATTTCGTGCTTATGAAGAGAATTCTTCTCCTTGTACTGCTGACATTCGCCTTCTCGGCCGCCTCGGCCCAGGTGACAACGTCGAGTATCAGCGGTAATGTGACCGATCAGAACGGTGCACCCCTTGTCGGAGCTACCGTGATCGCCATCCACACACCCTCGGGGACACAGTACGGCGCAGCCGTCGACACCAAGGGTAATTACCGCATCTACAATGTGCGTCCGGGCGGCCCCTACACGCTGCGTTTCCAGATGATCGGATACCAGACGGTAGAAAAGACCGGCATCCAGCTCGCCCTGGCTGAGACCAGCGTCAACAACGCCTACCTGAACGAAGATGCGATCGGTATGGAGGCCGTTGTCGTATCGGCCGACGGCAAAGAGAGCTCGATGAACAGCGATCGTGCCGGTGCTGTGATCAATGTCAACCGTGAGGCGATCGACCTCATGCCGACGGTCAGCCGCAGCATGAACGACATCATGCGCCTCTCGCCACAGTCGAACACCACGTCGAACGGTTTTGCGGTCGGCGGCGGTAACTACCGCCAGTCGTACGTGACGGTCGACGGTGCCGCGTTCAACAACGCATTCGGTATCGGCGGTAACCTCCCGGCCGGTGGCACCCCGATTTCGCTCGAGGCCCTGGAGCAGGTGTCGGTAGCCGTTACGCCGTTCGACGTGCGTCAGAGCGGTTTCACGGGCGGTGCCATCAACGCCGTGACCCGTTCGGGCGACAACGAGCTGCGCGGTTCGGTCTACACCTACCTGACGAACAACAACCTCAAGGGTATCCATGTAGGAGACTACGATCTGACGCGCAGCGCCGCATCGGAGTACACCTACGGATTCACCCTCGGCGGCCCGATCGTCAAGGACAAACTCTTTTTCTTTGTCAACGGTGAGTATCAGGACAACACGACCGCCGGCCCGACGCGCCTGGCCCGCCCTGACGAGGACACCGAATACGGCTCGGGCACGGACTATAACCGCCCGCTGGCTTCGGAGATGAAGGCAATCAGCGATTTCGTACGCGAGAAGTTCGGATACGACACGGGCGACTACGCCAACTACGACATCAAGACCCCGGCCTACAAGTTGATGGCCCGTCTCGACTGGAACATCAACGACAACAACTCGGTGAACCTCCGTGTGTCGCACACCCACTACAAATACTCCTCGGGCCCCTCGTCGTCGACCTCGCCGCTGAGCGCCAGCAATATCTATCCGGGCCACGGATCGGGTGGCGGCCGTACGTCGAACTACGCCCTCTACTTCGAGAACTCTCGCTACTACCAGCGCCAGGACTTCACGTCGGTAGCTGCCGAGTGGAACTCGCGCCTGTTCGACGGGAAGGGCAACAACGCGCTGCGTTTCACCTACTCGTACCAGAACGAGCCCCGTACCTATGACGGTGGGCTGTTCCCGACGGTCGACATTCTCAAGGATGGCGACGTCTACGCTTCGCTCGGTACCGAAGTCTTCACCGAGGGCAACCTGCGTCGCGTATCGACGATCGTCGTGACCGACGAGTTCAACTACCGCGCCGGCATCAACAACTTCCTCGCCGGTATCCAGTTCGAACACAACAAGGCCACGAACGGCTACATGCAGGCCGGTGCCGGATACTACGTCTATTCGTCGATGGACGATTTCTTCAACAACGCCCAGCCTTCGGCCTTCGGCATCACCTATTCGAACAACCCCGACGGATCGCAGTTCCTCGCCCAGATGAAGTACCAGCAGTTCTCGCTCTACCTGCAGGATGAGCTCGAACTCCACAAGAACTTCCGCCTGACTGCCGGCCTGCGCTTCGAGGTGCCCATCTACCCCTCGCTCGACGGCAACTATAACGAGGGTTTCAGCAAACTCGACTTCGGCGGCACGCACTATTCGACCGACCAGGTACCTAATGCCCGCCTTACCGTTTCGCCCCGTCTGGGCTTCAACTGGGACCTCACCGGCGAGCGCAAATATGTGCTTCGCGGAGGTACGGGTTACTTCGTAGGACGTCTGCCGTTCGTATGGCTCGTATCAGCCGTCGGCAACTCGGGCGTCGGACAGACCACATATTACTATGACAACGTGGCCAACGCTACGAAGATTCCGTCGTTCCACACCAATCCGAACGACATTCTCAAGGACATCGATGCCCAGGCTTCGGTTTCGATTCCCGGCTCGCCTACGATCATCGACAAGGACCTCAAGATGCCGGCCGTATGGAAGAGTTCGCTGGCTTTCGATGCCAAGTTGCCCGGCGACATCGATTTCACGATCGAGGGTATCTACAGCAAGGACTACCACCCTGCCGTTGTCGACAACCGCGGTTACAAGCCCTGGGACGGTACCTCCTACACAGTGTACTCGCCGGGTGACAAGCGTCCGGTCGTCAACAAGATGTACAGCGACGGCACCTGGGCCAACAAGTACCAGAACGTCTACTACATCCGCAATGCCGGTAACGACGCTTACTACTATTCGGTATCGGTACAGTTGCGGAAGCGTTTCGCTTTCGGTCTCGATATTTCGGCTGCCTATACCCACTCGGGCGGCGAGAGCTACGGTGACGGCATCGGTGACCAGGTTTCGTCGGCATACAAGACCAACACCTACTCGGTGGGCGCCAACAACAACCACGAGCTTGGATACGGCACCTACATCGCTCCCGACCGTGTGATCGCCTCGATCGGCTTCCACAGGGAGTACGGCAAGCACTTCGGCACGTCGGTGGCTCTGTTCTACGACGGCGGCCAGCTCGGATATGACGGCAACTACTCCTACTCGCGCTACTCGTACACCTTCTCGGGCAACATCGTCGGTGATTACGGAGCCAACAACCTGCTCTTCATCCCCGCAAGCCGCGAGGCGCTCGACAGCTGGAACTTCGCCGATGTCAAGGACAGCAAGACCGGCGAGGTAACCTATTCGGCTGCAGATCAGAAAGACGACTTCTGGGCCTTCATCAACCAGGACGACTACCTGAAGACCCGCAAGGGCAAGTACACCGAGCGTGGCGGCGCGCTGATGCCGTGGCACCACCGTGTGGACTTCAAGTTCGCACAGGACTTCTACATCAAGACCCGTGACGGAAAGCGCAATACGCTGACCTTCGGAGTCGATATCATCAACGTTGCCAACCTGCTCAACAAGGACTGGGGTCTCTACAAGCAGGTGGTCAACAGCGGACTGCTGAAGTATGACAAGGGTGCCTACACCTTCCAGCAGGCCAGCGGCCGCCGCGTGACGTCGACTTTCCAGGACTACACGAGCTTCGGTTCGACCTTCTCCGTGCAGTTCAGCCTGCGCTACCGCTTCAACTAATCCGGAAGCGGAACGACAGATATGACAAGAGGCCGGCTCTCAGGGAGCCGGCCTCTTACTTTTCATGAAATGCTCGACATCGCGGCGGCGGGAACTCCCCTGCCCTGGTCTCTTATGCCAACAGACGCCGTCGCAGTTCGGCGCACGCCGCTTCAGGATCGTGATGCGCGAAAAGGAAGCCGTGGATGCCGTGGCGCTCGGCTTCGAGGATGTTGGCCTCACGGTCGTCGATGAACAACGTCTCGGAGGGGGTCAGGGCATAGCGTTCGAGCAGCAGTTCGTAGATGCGCGGTTCGGGCTTCACGGTCTGCTCCTCGCACGAAACGACCTCTCCGTCGAAAAGGCCGTAGACCGGATAGTGCCGCAGGAAGGCGATAAACTCGCGCGACATGTTCGAGAGCACGTAAAGGCGGTATCCGGCCGCCTTCAGGTCGCGGACGAGCCGTTCGGTAGCCGGGATCGGCTCCTGGAGGTCGATGGCGTGCTGCAACACCGCAGCACACTTTTCATACGGGTGGCCGGTCATTTCGGACAGCGTGCGGGTCACCTCGTCGAGTGTCGAGGTGCCGCGGTCGTACTCCTCCCAGAAGCGTGGCATCTGCGGCGCACGCAGGAAGGAGAAAAATTCGAGCAATTCAGGCTCGCATTTCCTCTTGTCGCGGGCGAAGAGTACTCCGCCCAGATCGAAAACAATATTCTTCATCTCTGCAAAGATAATACGGCCGGGTGTCAGATGCAAATTTTTCCCGAAACAGAGCGTTCGAGGCCGCAGGAATAAAAAAACCGGAACTGCACGGAAAGGTGCAGCTCCGGTTTTCCATTTCCGTTTCGGATGCCTCCGGCACGGCTCGCCGGGTCAGAAGAGGTGACACACGACGGTCAGTCCGGCCATTACGATCGACACCATCGACATAAGCTTGATGAGAATG
>DXGO01000005.1 GCA_019113885.1 Candidatus Alistipes intestinipullorum
GGATTCCTCAAGAACTCGAACCTCGTGCTGATGCTCAAGGCCGAGATGGGGTATCTGGGCAGCTACAACAAATACAAGGTCTCGCCCTTCGAGCGCTATGAGGTCGGCGGCGACGGCATGTCGGGATACAACATCTACGGTATCGACATCATCGGCATGCGCGGTTACGAGGACGGCGCCCTCGACCCCTCGAACAACTACTCCCGCGGATACAACAAGTACACCGCCGAGTTACGCTACCCAATCATCCTGAAACCTTCGTCACAGATTTATGTGCTGGGATTCCTTGAGGGCGGTAACGCGTTCAACTCGTGGAAGGAGTTCTCGCCCTTCAAGATCAAGCGAGCTGCAGGTTTCGGCGTACGACTCTACCTCCCGGTAGTCGGCATGCTCGGTATCGACTGGGGTTACGGATTCGATCCCCCCGCCAACTCGACCACCAAGAGCGGCAGCCAGTTCCACTTCGTCCTCGGACAGCAGTTCTGATGTCCCCGGCAAGAGCGTAAACCGTACTCTTTCCGCCATCCGAATAGAAAGCCGGAACGGATTTATCCCTTCCATGGCAATAAATTTGGAAGAAAAGAGTTATATTTACAAAACCGCTCCGGAAAACGGACGAAAACGAACAACTAAACCATTCGGATTATGAAACGATTGTTTTTTCTTGCAGCACTCCTGCTGACGGTCGGGACGATCTCGGCTCAAAACTACATAATCGTCAACAGTGAGAAGATATTCAAGTCGCTCGACACCTACAACACTGCCATCGCCTCGCTCGACGAACTGGCCAAGCAGTACCAGAGCCAGGTGGATGCCAAGTACGACGCCATCGAGACACTCTACAACACCTACCAGAGCCAGAAGGCTTCACTGACGGCCTCCACGCGCCAAGCCCGCGAGAATGAAATCATCACCAAGGAGCAGGAGGCACAGAAATACCAGGAGAGCCTCTTCGGACAGGAGGGCGAACTGATGAAGAAGCGGCTCGAGTTGATCCAGCCCATCCAGGAGCAGGTATTCGGGGCGATCGAGGCGTATGCCAAGGAGGTGGGCGCCGATGTGGTGCTCGACTCCTCGAACAACCCTACGCTGCTCTACAACAACCCGGCCATCGAACGGACGCAGCAGGTGATCGACGCACTGAAGAAATGACGCGCCGCCCCTGAAAACGAGACATCAAAACATTAACAGTAAATATCTACCGCCAAATTATGAAAAAAGCACTTAAACTGACCCTTGCAGCTGCGCTGATACTGGGGTCCTCGTCGTTGTTCGCCCAGAAATTCGGACGCATCAACACCCAGGAGATCATCATGTCGATGCCCGAGACCAAGACGATGCAGACCAACATGGAGGCATTCGGAAAGGAACTTCAGGACAACGTCGAGACCATGAACGTGGAGTTCAACACCAAGTTGCAGGATTTCCAGAAAAACTACAACTCCTATACCGACGCCATCCGTGAGATGAAGGAGAAGGAGTTGCAGGACCTGCAGACCCGCATCCGCGAATTCCAGGAGCGCGCCCAGCAGGACTACCAGAAGAAATCCGACGAGCTTCTCTCCCCGATCATTCAGAAGGCCAAGGAGGCTATCGACAAGGTTTCGGCCGCCGGAGGCTACATGTTCGTATTTGATGTCTCGACGGGATCGCTGGCCTATTTCGATGAGGCTACGCTGACCGACATCGCCCCCGAGGTGAAGAAAGAGTTGGGCATCACCGAAACTGCCGCAGCTGACGCGACTGCCGCTACCACAGCAAACACGGAGGCAAAATAAGCCTCTGCGAAGGCGGGCATTGCGGAGCCAAGACGCTCTCGAGAGTCCGTTATCACAAAACCAAAGAGCCGACCTAAAAAAAGGCCGGCTCTTTTCTTTGGCGTACAAATGCAGAGATGGAAATGGGGACTGTTCTGTTCAATAATTCCACAAATCAAATACTCCGGACAATATAGGGTTCGATATTCCGTATCTTTGTAAAATACGCATGCGAAAAACGACCCAGACCGATCAAACGATGATTCCGAACTACAACACAGAAAAAGCCATTACGAGTTTCTCGCTCGGCGATCTGAACAGAATGGCCGGGAGAGAGACTGCACCGGGATGGATGGACGAGTGCATCGTCGCTACCAGCGGTACCCGCATGCGGGAGTTCCGCTATCCCTGCCGCATCGACGCCTACATCATCGGCGTCGGAGCCGAAGGCGAGACCATCCAGACATTCAACCTCAAGGAATATCGGCTGAAGAAGGATACGTTGTTCATCTTTCCACCAAAGAATATCCTATACCGGACCGACAGCGGAGATACATTCAAGGCCCATATGGTTATCATTTCGCCCGTCCTGCTGCAACGGGTGAACATCGACACGAAACGTTTCACGCCGCTGCTGTTGCAGTTCGCCGCACATCCCTGCCTGGAACTGACTCCCGAGGAGAGCCGGATGATGCGCGGTTACATTGCGACCATCGAACGTGAGTTGCAGGCCCCGGAGACGGAGTTCTCGAACGGAATCATCGAAGGTCTGATCTCCGTCCTGATCTGCAAGGTCGGTTCGATGCTGCGCCACTACCTCGCCGAACATCCCGAGGAGGAGAAACCGGTTCTGAACCGTACCGAGGAGTATTTCCGACGCTTCACGACCCTGCTGGGCGAACACTACACGCACGAACGCAGTGTGGGGTTCTATGCCCGGCAGCTCTGCATCACTCCGAAATACCTCACCACGATGATCAAGCAGATCAGCGGGAAGTCTGCGTCGGAGTGGATCGACACCTACGTCATTCTCGAAGCGAAAACGTTGCTCAAATACTCGCCCATGAGCATTCAGGAGATCGCCTACTACCTGAATTTCCCCAATCAGTCATTTTTCGGGAGCTACTTCAAGCGCAACACGGGCATGTCGCCCTCGCAATACAAGGCGGCGCAATAATTGCCCGGGCGGGGCATAGAAGGGAGATGTGCAGGGCCACATTGAACCGAAAGCGGGCAATGCCGGACCTGAGGCCTGACGGAGGACCGAACAGAAACCATCTGCAGTCATCGCCCGAGAGGTACAAGCATGCACCGTGCGAAACGATGAGGCCAGATGCCGTAGCAGAAGGAGCCGGAAGGGCAGGAAAAGCGGGAACTTCCGAAGGTGCCCCCGGAAACACAGAGGCGTCAGAACGGATAGCCGACGCCGAAATTGAGCGCCGTATTTTTCCATTTGAAATTGTGAATCCACCGTTCCCCGACCGGTTGGTTGGGGTTGTGGAGCTGAATACCCCAGTCGAGGCGCAGCACGGCAAACTTGATGTCGAAACGCAGGCCCAAGCCCGTGTTGAATCCCAATTGCTTGTAAAAGTCGCGGAAGAAGAAGACCGCATCGTCGGAGTACTCCGTCGAATTGCGGCGGATGTACCAGACGTTTCCCAGGTCGAAGAAGGTCGCACCGTGGACGATGCCCCAGATCGGGAAACGGAGTTCTAGGTTCGCCTCGAGTTTCACGTCACCGGTCTGGATCGGGAAGACGCTGTGGGGATCGGGGACGGAGCCCTGGCCGAGCGTACGGGGCGCCCAACCGCGCATGCTGTTGCTGCCGCCGCAGTAGAACTGACGGTCGAACGGGACCGACGTGGAGTTTCCGTAAGCCATGGCCACACCGCCATAGAGATGTCCGACGAGAGCGGTAGCGTCTCCCAGCATGATTTTCCGGCTGAGGCTCAGGTCGGTACGGAAGTACTGCGAGTATTGTATGCCGAAAATCGTATAGTACTCCTTGCCGCTGGCCGGCGAAAAGAAGAGGTGCTCGACGGCATCAATCAGGTTGCCGGCGGTCTCGAAATTGAACCGCACGTTCGTCGCATTGCCGCCGAAGTTCTTCCGCTGGTTGTTGTAGCTGTATCCGAACGACAGGCCGCCGACAAACTGCGTCCTGAAACTCTCGAGCAGGTAGCGGTTCGCCGTCAACTCGCCGTCGACCGTCAGGAACGATTCGTCGAGGTTCTCCACGTCGATAACGTTGATGTCGATCGGCCGCAGCGAAAAGGTCGAATAGCGGTTGTTGGTCCACATGTAGTCGATTCCCGCGCTCGAAAGCGTCCGGTTGTAATAGGGACGGTCCTGGAAATTGACCGACAGTTCGATCTTCGTACGCGGCTGGTTGACCGAGTGCAGACGCCCGACGTGCCACGGGAGCAGGAAACGCGGGAACGTAAGGCCCGTCGTGACACCGAACTCCGTAGCGCGTTTTTTCCGGGCATCCGGGGCTTTCATGAATTCATACCCCGCGGTGAAGGAGACATCGAACGACTCGGCCCCGCGGAAAATGTTGCGGTTCTGGTAGCCGACGGTGGCCTTCAGCCCGTAGAAGGTCGAGGTCGTACTTCCCTCGAGGTCGACCTTGACGCTCTGACGCAGCGTCGGCATGCAGAAGATGTTGCACTTGAGGTATCCCTCACGTGTATAGAGCGTCTGCGTCGAATCGGCCGTCGCGCCGATAAACGAGACAAGGTTGGTACTGTCGGCCGACGGCGGCAACTCTTCGAAGGCGATTTTGGCACTCTTGAAGTAGCCCAGCGACATCAGGTTGTTGTAGGTCTGGTCGACGCGCGAAGCGTTGTAGACATAGTTGGGGTAAAGCGGCACGGCACGGCGCAGTACAGACGGACGCAGGTCGGGTTTCCTTTCGTAAACGACGTTCAAGCCCCTGTAATAGGCCGTATCGAGACGCGTTGCCCATGAGGAGTCGTTCTGCACGGCGGCCGGATCGTAATCGGGAAAGATGTTGATTTCGTCGATACGGTAGACCATGTTGTTGTCCATGATGGCACGGCCGCGATCGTCGTAGCCAGCCAGGTACTGTTTGACGACCAACTGCAGGTCGACCCGGTCGTTGCCGCCGAGCGTATCGGCCTCGTAAAAGATGTTGTTGACCGAGAAGTTGTAGTATCCCCGCTCCTTGAGGTAGGAGGTGATGCGTTCGCGTTCGGCGTCGAGCACCGCGATGTTGAAAACGTCGCCGCGATGCAACAGGCTGTTCACGGTATCGGGAAGCACGAGCTGCTCGAGGAACCGGTCCTTAAATTCATAGGAGATCGAGTCGATGCGGAAGGGTTTCCCCTGACGGGTATGGAACGTCACCGTCGCCCGCTTGCGACGTGAGACGGTATCGACCTCGAAGGTCGCCTCCGAGGAGAAGAATCCCCGCGAATCCATATAGACCTTGAGGTTTTGGGCGCTCTTCTGCGTAAGGCTCATGTCGAGCAGCACCGGGGCCTCCCCGACCTTGCGTTTCCAGTCGTTCCAGCGGTTCTCCTTCTCGGGATCGGCATGTTCGTAGAGCCAGACATAGAAGTTGGTCCCCAGGAAGCGTTTGTTGGGACTCTGCCGGACATATTTTTCCAGTTCATAAGCCCGGATACGCTCCTTGCGGGGGGTAGACTTGTCATCCTCGATGCGAATCTTGCGCAGCAGGTACTCGCCCTCGGGAAGGTTGCGCGTGACGCTGCACGCCGAACCGAGGAGGCCCAGCAGCACGACGGCACATATGCGGCAGACTCCGCGCACGGGCAATCACTGGTTGAAGAAGCCCTTCTCCTTGAGCAGGGCGAAATACGACTGCGAGAAGGCGAGGCTGTCTTTCCGCACGTAGCGACGATCGGTGAAGACCCGCGCAAGATTCGGAAGTCCGTTCTCCTCAAGCAGTTTCCGGGTGAGTGCCGACTCCTCGCGTTCGGCCCACAGTTCGTCGATCTCGGCGGCCGTATAGTCGGTATATTTCTCGTAATGGACCACGGCCTCGAGCGGCAGGCGGTCGGTCAGTTCGGGGGACTCGTCGGGATACCCCATCACGATGGTCGTCACGGGAATGACCCCTTTGGGCAGGGTGAGGATCTGCGAGATTTCGCCCGCCGTATAGATCGTCGTCCCGAGGTAGCAGATTCCCAACCCGTGCATCTCGGCCTCGATGCAGAGGTTCTGAGCCGCAAGCAAGGCATCGGTCACCCCGTTGACGAACCATCCGAAGTTGTCGTAGGCAGGATCGGCCCCGCGCTGCTCGCACCACATCGTAAAACGGTGGACGTCGGCGCAGACGGTCACCACGCACGGAGCCTCGGTGACCATCGGCTGGTTGAAATGACAGGGAGCCAGCCGTTCGCGAAGGGCCTTGTCGCGGGTTACGACCAACGAATAGAGTTGCATGTTACCGCAGGTCGAGGCGCGCGAAGCGGCTTCAAGGCATTCGCGGAGCAACTCTTCGGGAATCGGCGTGGGACGGAATTTACGTATCGAACGATGCTTGAACAGCACACTTTTCATGGGCAGTCTCTTTTTTGAATCTTGTAAAAAACACGCGCAGACTTTTTTCGACTTCTGCGGATATTTTTCACAAAAGTAGCAAAACTTTTAGAAGTTTTACTATTTTTGCCTTTACATAACACGCAGAAAATGCGCACGGCATTTGCAAAATACGAGGGCGCCGGCAACGACTTCATCCTGATCGACAACCGCGACGGAGGCTTTACGCCCGACGCGGCATTGATCGCCCGTTTGTGCGACCGCCACTTCGGCATCGGGGCCGACGGGCTGATGACCCTCTCGCACAATGCCGAGATCGACTGTTCGATGCGCTACTACAACGCCGACGGTTCGTCGGGCGAGATGTGCGGCAACGGAGCGCGATGCTTTGCGCTCTTCGCCGAACACCTCGGCATCGGCGGCGAGACGAAGTTCTTCGACGCCACGGACGGACTCCACACGGCCCGCATCCGCCGGACAAAGGGCTGGAGCGGAGAGATCGAGATCGGTATGATCGCAGTGCGTGAAATCCGCACGGGCGACGGCTGGTGGTTCCTCAATACGGGCGTCCCGCACTACGTGGAGTTTGTCGACGACCTCACGGCTGTCGACGTCTGCGGCCGCGGCCGAGCGATCCGCTACGACCTCGGACGCTTCCCCCAGGGCACGAACGTCAATTTCGTGCAGGAAGTCGGATCGGGAGTGATCCGCATGCGCACCTACGAACGCGGCGTGGAGAACGAGACCCTTGCCTGCGGAACCGGCGCCACAGCTGCATCCATCGTCACCGCCTTCACCCGGCAACCGGCCAAGAACCATTTCCGCGTGTTGGTCCCGGGAGGCGAACTCTCGGTACGTTTTTCGCATGAACCCCACAGCCAAACCTACACCGACATCCGTCTGGCCGGCCCGGCGCGCCGGGTCTTCGACGGCATGTTCGACAGCGAAAATTTCTAACCATTTCCACTTTTCCCCACCCATGAAAACACAAAAGGGAATCCGTGAACACGACACGGATGAACTTCGGAAGGCCAAACGCCTCGAACCCATTCGCAAAAGCGGCAAGGAGCGTCACACCCTCTACTCGCGCTACGAGGAAGAGGATGAAGAGGAGTATATCCCCGCGAAACGCGAATCCGCCTTCGATTACCTCGACGACGAGGAGGAATAAACCCCGACACGCATGATTGAAAAGTTCATCATGGCAGGCCCCACGGCCCTGCACGTCTGCGATTCCCAGGAGGGGGATCGCTGCATCGTCCTGCTGCACGGCTACCTCGAATCGCTGCTTGTCTGGAGCGACTTCGTGCCGCTGCTTTACAAAAAGGTACGCGTCGTGACGCTCGACCTGCCCGGGCACGGCATCTCGGTTGTGCAAAGCGAGGTGCACTCGATGGATTTCCTGGCCGATACGGTGGCCGATGCCATCCGGGCTCTGGGCATCGAACGCTGCACGCTGGTCGGGCACTCGATGGGCGGCTATGTGGCGTTGGCCGTGTGCGAGCGTCATCCGGAGCTGCTCGACGGCCTGGTGCTACTCAGTTCGACGCCCAATCCCGACACGGAGGAGAAGGCCGAAAACCGACGGCGCGAAATTGCGCTGGTGAAGGCCGGGAAAAAAGAACTGCTGGCCCGGGTGGCCCCTGCTGCGGGATTTGCCGAGGAGAACCGTGCGCGGATGCAGGACGCCATCGAGGATCTGACCGAACAGGTCTTCATTACGGAGGACGAAGGGATCGTGGCGTTGCTCGACGGCATGATCGGACGCAAGGATCAGAACGAGATGCTGCGACAGACGAAAGTTCCGGTATTGTTCATCCTCGGACGCAAGGACAACTACATTCCGGTGGAGGTTGCCGAGAAGATGGTGGCCGGGCATCCGGAAGCGAAGATCGTATGGCTCGAAAACTCGGGGCACATGGGCTTCCTCGAGGAGCCGGAGAAGACGGCCGAGGCGCTGCTCGATTTCGTCAAGACGACGAATTGATCCGGAACCGGTTCAACAATCGGAGAAACGACAAAACGAAGGGCGGTTTCGCATGAAACCGCCCTTCGTTTTCATTGTATCCGGATCAAAAGGAGGCCAAGGCTATATTCCGCCAACAGTTCCATATAGGGGGAACACAAACTCATGAGCAACAAAAAAAGGTCAGACCATACGATCTGACCTTGAAGAGGCGGCTACCTACTCTCCCACGGGATAACCGCAGTACCATCGGCGTTAGTGAGCTTAACTTCTCTGTTCGGAATGGGAAGAGGTGGAACCTCA
>DXGO01000027.1 GCA_019113885.1 Candidatus Alistipes intestinipullorum
ACTCGATGGTCGACCTCTTCATGCTGTTGCAGATTTCGGGCGCCGGCGACGAGCTGCAGGGCATCAAGCGCGGCATCATGGAGATGGCCGACCTGATGGTCATCACGAAGGCCGACGGTGAGAATATCCACAAGGCCGAGTTGGCAAAGACACAGTTCCAGGGAGCGCTGCGGCTGTTTCCCGTGCCGGAATCGGGTTGGAGACCCAAGGTCTACACCTCGTCGGCCGTGACGAAAGCAGGTCTGGAGGAGGTATGGAAAGGCGTCGAGGAATACCTCGACCACATCCAGCGCAACGGCTACTTCCAGCACAACCGCAACCGGCAGAACAAATACTGGATGTACGAGTCGATCAACGAGGTGTTGCGCAATTCGTTCTACCACGACCCGGCCGTGGAGGCCCGTATCGGGGAGTACGAGCAGCGGGTGCTCGACGACAAGATTTCGTCGTTCATCGCCGCCAAGGAGCTTCTCGAGCTTTACTTTAAGGATATGAAATAATCGACCGGCTCTCATAAGCGAGGAGGAATGCCCTGCGGTATTCCTCCTCGCTTTTTTCAGATGGCGGCAATGCCCGGAGTTCCTCCGAGGGGGGGGGCTACTTCAGCGTCGGAAGTTTCAAGCCGAAGCGCACCGAGACGACTCGGGCGGCAATGACCGCCACGGCCGTAACGACCTGCAACGCGGCCCCCGACATCCCCGCCTCGCGGCAGATCCAGAAGACCACTCCGCCGAAAACACACGCCAGGGCATAGATCTCCTTGCGAAAGATCAACGGCTCCTCGTTGATGAGGATGTCGCGCAACACGCCGCCAGCCGCTCCGGTCATCGTACCCATGATGACTGCCACCCAGAAGGGAAACCCGGCCGCCAGGGTCTTCTCAATGCCGACGACCGCAAAAAGCCCCAGCCCGATGGCGTCGAAGATAAAGAACGTATTGTTCAGGCGGATCAGGTAGCGCCCGAAGACAATAACAATGCCCAAGGCGATGGCCGTAACGATGAGGTAGACGCTGTCGAGCATCCAGAAGGGGGTCTGCGAGAGCATCAGATCCCGCAGCGTTCCGCCGCCGATAGCTGTCGTAAAGCCCACGACGTAGGCCCCGAACCAGTCGAAGCGCTTGGCCGAAGCGAGGCGGATGCCGCTAATGGCGAAGGCCAGCGTGCCGAGCATCTCGATGATGAAATAAAAGGACATGGAAATGGTCTGTCGATAAAGTTGTGGTTGCGGAATCGCGTCAGGCTATTTCGCCCGCCGTAACAGTTCGGCCAACTCGGGAACTCCCTCGGCGGCACGTTTCGGAATGACGGTCAACGGATTACGGATGCCCGTCGT
The DNA here is from genome assembly GCA_019113885.1 of Candidatus Alistipes intestinipullorum. Classification (GTDB taxonomy): domain Bacteria; phylum Bacteroidota; class Bacteroidia; order Bacteroidales; family Rikenellaceae; genus Alistipes; species Alistipes intestinipullorum. Next base: position 1,336 of record DXGO01000027.1, read on the forward strand.
ATCGGGATGGCCCGGATCGACGACGTAGATCGGCACCCCGGGGCGCGCATAGCGCACGAGCGAAGCCGCCGGGTAGACCGCCAGCGACGTTCCGACAACAACCATCGCCTCGGCCTGCGCGGCGATCTCCGCAGCCCGTTCGAACATCGGCACCGACTCGCCGAAGAAGACAATGTGCGGGCGCAGCAGCGAACCGTCCGGCGCCGTGGCATCCAACGGCTGCTCCCACCCCTCGATCGGGACGATCAGGTCGGGGTTGCGCGTCGAGCGCAACTTGCGCAGCTCGCCGTGGAGGTGCGTCACGTGGGTCGAGCCGGCACGCTCGTGCAGGTCGTCAACGTTCTGCGTCACCACCTCGACGTCGAAATCGCGCTCCAGGTCGGCAATGGCGCGGTGCCCCGCGTTGGGCTCGGCGGAGAGCATCTCGCGACGTCGCATGTTGTAAAATTCGATGACCAACGCACGGTTCCGCGCCAGCGCCTCCGGCGTGCAGACCTCCTCGATCCGATAGTTGGCCCACAGCCCGTCCGAATCGCGGAACGTCGCCAGGCCGCTGTCGGCGCTCATCCCCGCGCCGGTGAAAACCACGAGCTTTTTCATGGCAAAGTATATTTGATGATGCCCCAAAGATACGGACTTTTCGGCAAATCGCGCGGCCGAATTCCGCCTGGGACGAAAAAAACGCCCCGCAGGACGTTTTTCGAAAGCGAAATCGGACACGCTCCGACGCAGCCGGCGGCAATAGCCGGTCGTGTCATCCGAGGTGTCGGGACAGCATCGCTGGCAGCAACACCATAACGATGGCCAGCGCTTTGAGCAGGATGCCAATCATACACTTCAGCACCGGTTCGGAACCGGTGACAAGCCCTTCCAGTTGCAAATAGAAGCTGCCGACCAGCATGACCACGCAGATCAGGGCGACCAAGATGCGGGCCGTCCACAGCCCGGCTGTCCCCCGCCGCTTCAAGCGATCGACCCAATCCTCCTCGGGCTCATCCACCGGTTTCTCTTCAGGCTTGGTCGAGGCCCAGATGCCGAGGCCCCAGCAAAACACCATCAGCACGGCGGCGATACCACCCCGGCGTAACGCCTCGGCGACCGACAGATCGACCGAACACAACAGAAAAAAAAGCAGGAATGACACGATTGCCACGAAAGGTAGCCCAAGCCACAGGCGGTTGTGAAAGAAAAGAGATAATCGCACACGGCCCCTCTGTCGATGAGCTGCAGTATTTTCAGAGGCCGTACGCCAGCCGAATATTCGAAATCTATCCATTGAGATTATTACTTTTGATTCAATTCGGGGTGTGTGGAGTCTTCGGCATCGGCAGGCGTTTTCACGGAATCGGAAACTCCGGCACATCCCGATGGCACGGACGCAGCACCTGCACGCGGGCGGCTCTTTTTCAGCCGTCCGCTGCGACGCAGGGCATCGGCGATGATCCATTGGAGTTGACCGTTGATCGAGCGGAACTCATCCTCGGCCCAAGCATCCAAAGCCTCCATCGTCCGTGCGTCGACACGCAGGACAAACGTCTTGTTTTTGTCTCCCGGCATGGCACAAAGGGATCAATGGTGCAGCGTTCCAGCATTGACCACGGGCTGAGCCGACTCATCCGCACACAGCACGACCAGCAGGTTCGAGACCATGGCAGCCTTGCGTTCCTCATCCAAGGAAACGATCTCCTCATCGGCAATGCGCTCAAGGGCCATATGAACCATCGACACCGCCCCCTCGACAATCTTCTCGCGCGCTGAAATGATGGCGTCGGCCTGCTGACGGCGCAGCATCACGGCCGCGATCTCAGGGGCATAAGCCAGGTAGTTGATACGCGCCTCGACTACCTCGATGCCGGCCATCGAGAGGCGCTCATTGAGCGTTGCCTCAAGCTGTTCGTTGATCTGCTCGCTGTTCGAACGCAGGGTGAGCGCTCCGGACTCGGAACCGGTATCATCATAGGCATAGCAGCCCGCCACCTGGCGCAATGCGGCATCGCTCTGCACGCTTACGAAATTCGAAAGGACGTCCATGCGCGCCCCGGCCGATACAGCCGCTCCAGAGGTGGTGCCCACCGATGCAGCATCGATTTCAAAAACGGCCTTATAGATATCATCGCGCTTAATCCGCCACACAAGCACCAATCCGATCATGATCGGATTGCCCGTCTTGTCGTTGACCTTGATCGGGTCGACATTCAGGTTGCGGGCCCGCATCGAAATCTTCTTGACCGACATCAGCGGGTTGACCCACCAAAATCCCGTTTCATAAAAGGTCCCGCGGTAATTTCCGAAGAAGAGCAACACACGCGCCTCATTGGGTTCCAGCAACATAAAACCTCTCATCGAAATCAACGATATAAGTACACCGCAGATTCCGGCACCGATCATCCATCCGGCACCCGGCATCACGGCCTCCGAACGCATAGCCCCGGCAACAATCAGATAAAAGAATCCCGCCAACAGGACAACAAGTACCCCCAGCGCAGTAAACCCGCAGGCCTTCCAACCTTTGTAGACATAATTTTTCGACTCCATGACAGACTTTTATGATATTATTTTGATATCACAAATATATCATACAATCTCGTAATCTCCAAACATCTGTCGCCGATTTTTTCCCTCATCGAGCACCGTCGCGACAAAAAAGCACCCGCTCAGGACAGAACATCTGTACTTGCGAACACTTTCCTGCGCGGAAAAAACTTGTCCGTTCGGAGAAAAACCGCTAATTTTATCGCGTTTTACAAAATTCCGCCGATGAAAGAGATTTTCGACACGTTCCTCATCGTCATGGCCGCATTGGCCCTCGTCGTGTTCGTCGCCCTCCACTTCTTCGAAGCCGGCTACGGATACCTCTTCGACCGCCGTTACGGCCCGCCCCTTCCGAACAAGATCGGATGGGTCCTGATGGAGTCCCCGGTCTTCATCCTCATGTGCGTGCTGTGGGCCTGCTCCGAGCGGATGTGGCAGGCCGGGCCGCTCGCACTCTTTCTGCTGTTTCAGACCCATTATCTCCAGCGGGCCTTCATCTTCCCCCTGCTGCTGCGCGGAAACTCGAAAATGCCCCTCGGGATCGTCCTCATGGGCATGATATTCAACACGCTCAACGCCCTGATGCAGGGCGGCTGGATATTCTACGTCTCCCCCGCCGGATACTATGACGGGTGGTTCGCACAGCCCTACATCTACGTCGGCGGCATCCTGTTCATCGCCGGGATGGTCATCAACCTCCACTCCGACTCGATCATCCGCCACCTGCGCAAACCCGGCGATACACGCCACTATATTCCCCGCGGCGGCATGTTCCGCTATGTCTCGTCGGCCAACTACTTCGGCGAACTGCTCGAATGGGTCGGCTTCGCCATTGCCTCGTGGTCGTGGGCCGGGGCGGTCTTCGCCTGGTGGACCTTCGCCAACCTCGCACCCCGCGCCGACTCGCTTCGACGCCGCTATGAGAAGGAGTTCGGCGAGGAGTTTTCGAAACTTCGCAGGAAGCGAATCATCCCCTTCATCTACTAATACATACCCTTTCACCGATACCTCACACCATGTCAGAACTCTTCACCCCGTATAAACTCGGGCCCGTCACGCTGCGGAACCGCACGATCCGCTCCGCAGCCTTCGAATCGATGGGCAAGGACTTCAGTCCCACCCAGCAACTCAAAGACTACCACGTCGCCGTAGCCCGCGGCGGCATCGGCATGACCACCCTGGCCTATGCCGCCGTCTGCCGCAGCGGCTTGTCGTTCAACAAACAGCTGTGGCTCCGGCCCGAAATCGTCCCGGGACTGCGCAACATCACCGATGCCATCCACCGCGAAGGCGCCGCGGCCGCCAT
>DXGO01000028.1 GCA_019113885.1 Candidatus Alistipes intestinipullorum
GTTGGGCGTCTTGCCGAAGAACTCCTCGACGATCTTCTGGATCGCCGGAATACGCGTCGAACCGCCGACGAGAATCACCTCGTTGATCTGCGAGGCATCGAGGCCCGCATCACGCAGCGCCAGCTTGCACGGCTCGATCGTCTTGCGGATCAGATGGTCGCACAGTTGCTCGAACTTCGCACGCGTCAGCGTCATCACCAGGTGCTGCGGGATGCCGTTCACCGGCATGATGTACGGAAGGTTGATCTCCGTGGTGGTCGACGACGAAAGCTCGATCTTCGCCTTCTCGGCGGCCTCCTTCAGACGCTGCAGCGCCATCGGGTCCTCACGCAGGTCGATACCGTGCTCGGCCTTGAATGCCTCGGCCATTTAGTCGATCAGCACGTGGTCGAAGTCATCGCCTCCAAGGTGCGTATCACCGTTGGTCGACTTCACCTCGAAGACCCCGTCGCCCAGCTCCAGGATCGAAATATCGAACGTACCGCCGCCCAGGTCGTATACGGCGATCTTCATGTCGCTGTTCTTCTTGTCCAGTCCGTAGGCCAGCGCGGCAGCCGTAGGCTCGTTGATGATACGGCGAACCTTCAGGCCGGCAATCTCGCCCGCCTCCTTCGTAGCCTGACGCTGCGAGTCGGAGAAGTAGGCCGGAACCGTAATCACGGCCTCCGTCACCTCCTGGCCCAGGTAATCCTCGGCCGTCTTCTTCATCTTCTGCAGGATGATGGCCGAAATCTCCTGCGGCGTATACTGGCGTCCGTCGATGTCGACACGCGGCGTGTTGTTATCACCGCGCACGATCGAATAGGGGGCGCGTGCAATGTCGGCCGTTACCTTGTCATAGGTCTCGCCCATGAAACGCTTGATCGAGAAAACCGTGCGCTTCGGGTTGGTGATGGCCTGACGCTTGGCGGGGTCACCCACCTTACGCTCGCCCTCCGCCGTGAATGCCACGACCGAAGGGGTCGTGCGGTGTCCCTCGGAGTTGGGGATCACAACGGGCTCGTTGCCCTCCATCACTGCCACGCAGGAGTTCGTAGTGCCTAAGTCGATACCAATAATCTTTGCCATAATCGTACTATGTTTTTAATTGTTCTTTGTTTTCGTTCGGTTCCCTCCGCCCCGGCATCTCTCCGCGGACGGCGGTTACGACCGAAGAGAAAACAAAGGTTGTACCAAACGGCAATCTCTGCCAATTTGTCAGACGATTGGCAGAAAGGTTCCCGCCTGACGCATGCCGTCGGGCATTTTGGCAGAGACCGCCTCCCACCCGACAAAAAAAGCCCTCTTCTTTCGAGAGGGCCTCTCCGGCATGATGCCGGGACATACGGTGTATGAAAATTACTGCTGCTGCTCGCTCAGGATGCGCATTGCCACGTCGAGAATCGTCGTGTCGTCGAGCGTCACCACGCCTCCGTCGGGCCCCGGCTCAAAATGTACGCCGACGCACTCCTTGGCCACGTGGTTGCCGCCGAAATAATTGCGGACCGTCTCTACATCGATTCCCAGTTCATCTGCAATGCGCTGCGAGCTGCCGCTGGGCAGCTTGTCCTTGATGCGGCGCAGCTCGTTAAATGTGATAATCATATCCTTGAGTTTTTGGTTGATATTTGTCTTTCGGTCGGTTCTCCGGATGACCGGTTTTTCCTCTGCGCTCCCGATCCCTCCGACGCTGCAATCAGCACAACTAAGATAATACTTTTTTGACAAACTGCAAAATTTCAGCCCGAAAAAACGTCATAAAACCTTCACATCAACGAAACTCCCGGCGAATATCAGAAAAGCCCCTACCTATTGGCAGGGGCTCCCGTTTTTCCGGAATGCTACCGGACTCTTGTCAACTCTCGGGCTCGATGTAGAATTCGAAAATCAACGACGAGAATGGCAGGATCTCCGTATTGATCGTCGTGCTGGTCTCGGTCGACGTATCGCCCCAATAACCGCCGTAATAACCGCCATAGTAACCTCCGTACATTCCTCCCAGATAACTGCCGTAATAATTATCGTAGTAACCGCCGTAATAACCGCCGTTCCCGTAGTAGGCCTGCATATAATAAAGGTAGTTCAGGTAGTCGTAGTAACTCGACGAATAGCCCGAAATCGTCGTCGTGCCGCCGCTCTTGCCCGTCGACCCGTAGGCATGGGTCGAAATCGTCATAAAGGCAGCCCACTGCCCGAACTTCAGGTTCGGAACCGTATAGTAAAAGGCCGAAATCAAACCGCCGCTCTCGGGCGTATACTCCAAAGCCTTACCCTCCGACTCGACCTTCCCGTAGATGATCTCCTTCACCTCGTCGATGTTCGTGTCGAAGATGAACCCGTCGGCCAGACGTCCGATGTACCAGATCTTCGCCGTGCCGTCGAGCTTTACCGAATCGGCGTCAAGTTCCCTGACTCCCACATAGTGACTGTCCTCGTCGGGATGGAACCGCTCCATGAGAGCTTTCGAAATACGATCCTCGAGTGTCGGATCATTATAGGGAGGCAACATGGATTCGTAACGCTTGGAGAACGTCAGCCGGTCGGTCTCGGGATCAAAACGGTAGTTGACGTAAACCTGCGCAACGGTGTCGCAGGCGCTCACCCACCGCTCGCTGCGGTTATAAGGGTGATCGTCACTATCAGGATCGGTGGGCATCTCCGTATTTTCGGTCTCCTCCGAATCATCATCCTTGCTGAATATCTTGAGACCGCCATTGGCCTCGCAGAAAGCATCGACCGCTTCTCCTTCGTCTTCCAGGGGATTCTCCACCCGGTCGACGACTGTCAACGTCACCACGAACGGACGACCCGCCTCCAACGAATATTGCCCCTCGTATCCTCCATCGGGATTCAAGCCGCCGGAACTTACGATACGTGACGGCATGTAGAGCGTTACGCGCGAATTCTTACGCATGAGGAACTCCCGGTCGAGGCCATGCGTCTGCGCATAGGTCTCGCCCAATGTCAACTTGTTGCGCAGGGCCAGGTAGGTTCCCTCGATAAGTCCCGTGTTCGCCGTTCCGCAGTAGTTATAGTAGGGGACGTAGTGCGTATATTTCGTATAGGAACCGGCCTGGATCGCCTCCTTCTCCGTACGTGTCAGGATGATATTACCGCTCAGATCGCGTCCAGACATATCGAGACGCAACCAGCAGATCGTATCGGTGACAGGCCTTCCATCGGCATCCCCGGCATCGAGGATATCGACATAGTAGCCACCGTCAGCCTGGTAGTTCTCCAGCAGATCGGGCCGATGCTGTGTGATCCAGGCCTCGAGGGCCTGAGTCTCGAATTTCTCGGAGGAAACGCTCTCCTCCTTGGCACAGGAGGCCATCAGCAGCAGACCGGCTGCACAGAGGTGAAAAAATCGAATGTTGAACTTCATATCGAACGTAGGTCGTAGATTCTGTATTTTATTTCGTATCCTGTTTAGTCATGCCCGGAACACCGTCAAGTCCTTTCTCACTCCACCGACTGCACGGTGAAAAAAAGAGCTATGGGGCTTTCGCGCGGTATCGTGCTGAAATTCTTGTCCCCGAAGGCAACATCGTAGGTCATATAGGCCTCGACATAATCCTTTTCGCGACATCCAAGTAACGCATAATAGATGCCTTTTAGTATGCCGCCGTTCATTTCCACGGTCAGCGGTTCGAACGACCATGCTCCGTCTTCGACCGTCAGGCCCAGCTCCTCGTAGGCCGACTTCAACGCCGCGTCGTTCGAATAGAAGGGGAAGGTCGAATCGGTGATGTTCGAATAGGAGAACACGTAGGCCCGGAAGACGATGGTCACCTTCGACGTCGGCGTGACCTCGGCACGCGAAGGACGCTCCGGATCGTAATACCCGTCGATGTAACGGTATACCGAATTGCCGCCTTCAACCGAGTAGAACGCCAGCTGCTCGTCCTCGCCGACCTCCGATTCGGGAATCAGCCGCGGCGAGTGGGTCGACTCCAGGTAGGAGACGAGTTTCTGGCGCTGTTCGGCAAGAAGGTCCTGCTCCTCGGAACAGCCCCCGGACACCAGCATGCAGGCGGGCAACAGGAATATCAACAGTCGTTTCATGGGCATACAATCGTGCAAATTTACAAAAACAATCCGATTTACGAACAAGAAACGGAAAAAAAGCCCGTATCGGTATGCGAACGGGCAGAAACCGGGCGGAACGGATCGACGGCAAGGCGTCTCAGAGCCGTTTGAGAGCCATGCGTACCAACTCCTCGACCGCTGCACCGGGATTCTCGCGAACGACGCCGCGCAGCACCTTCTCGGCCGCCGCACGGGCAAACCCCAGCATGACAAGCGCTTCGAGCGCCTCCCCGACATCGGCATCCCCCGCCGCCGGGGCATCGGCCGGATCGAAGGCGCCCAACGCCGTGAGCTTGCCGTTCAGGTCGACGAGAATCTTCTGAGCTGTCTTGAGGCCCAGGCCCTTGACGTTCTTCAACAGCACGGCGTTACCCGACGTGATGATCCCCTGCAGTTCGCGCGGCGAATAGGTCGACAGGATCATGCGCGCCGTGTTGCCCCCGACGCCCGAAACGCCGATCAGCAGACGGAACAACTCCCGTTCGACCTTCGTCGCAAAACCGTAGAGCAACTGCGCATCCTCGCGCACGATGTAATGCACGTAAAGTTTCGCCTGCTCCGCGTGCTCGATCGATGCAAAGGTTTCGAGCGAAATATGCAGATAGTAGCCCACCCCTCCGACATCGATAACGGCGTAAGCAGGAGCCACTTCGGCCACTTTTCCCTGAATGTATTCGTACATGGATTCCAAAATTTCCTACACGTTGGACAAAAGTAAAGATTTTTTTTTACCTTTGTGATTCAAATACGGAATATTTAACCAATACAAACGGACAATATGAAAAAAACCTTATTCCCCCTGCTGGCAGCGCTTCTCCTGGCGTCCTGCGGCACCAAAACCGCCGAGCAGACCGAAACGGCGACCGAAACGACCGCTCAGGAGATCGTTTCGAGCGATGTCGCCTATGTTCAGGTCGACGCCGTGCTCGCACAGTGTGACCTCTACAAGAACGAGGGCGTAGCGCTGCAGGCCAAGACCGAGAAAGCTCAGAAAGGCTGGGCACAGCGCGAGCAGAGCCTCCAGGCCGAAGCCGCCCAATTGCAGGAGAAGTATGAAAAGGGGCTTATCACCACCCGCGACGCTCAGGCGCAGCAGGAAAGCATCCAGAAACGGATCGCCTCCTACCAGACCAACGCCCAGAAAGAGGCCCAGGCACTCGACGAGGAGAACTACGTCTTCACCAACCGCGCCCAGGACCTGCTCCAGCGCGCCGTCCAGGAGATCAATGCCGACAAGAAGTACAAACTGATCATCAACGCTTCGGCCCTGATCGACGCCGACACGACGCTCAACATCACCTCGACCGTCCTGGCCAAGGTCAACGAGCTCTACGCCAACGACCAGAAAGCCGCCAAGAAGTAATCCCGGACGACAAAAATAAAATCCGGCTTCTCCCACAAGGAGAAGTCGGTATTTTTTTATACATTTGCACGAAAACCGAAACGCTCTAATTTACCGCACTACGATGGGATTCGTTCCTTTCACATTCATCGACCTGATCGATATCGTTCTCGTGGCGCTGATCATGTATTGGATCTACCGCATGACCAAAGGCACCAATGCCCCCTACATCCTCTCGGGCATCATCGCCGTCTATCTGCTATGGGTCGTCGTGCGGGCCCTGAACATGGAGTTGCTGTCGACCATCCTCGGGCAGTTGATCTCGGTGGGCGCCATCGCACTGATCATCGTCTTCCAGCCCGAACTGAGGCGCTTCCTCCAGATGATCGGCATGCGGCAGAAGCATTTCAACTTCATCACACGGATCTTCTCTACCGGCGACGATACCGTGGAGACCAATGTCTCGCCCATCGTCACCGCCTGCCGCGAAATGGCCGAGACGAAAACCGGCGCACTGATCGTGATCGGGCAGCAGAGCGACCTGCGCCTGATTGCCGAAGGTGGCATCGCCCTCGACGCCAAGGTCTCGACCCCGCTGCTGAAGAACATCTTCTTCAAAAACGCCCCCCTGCACGACGGGGCCGTCGTGATCGAGGGAGACCGCATCGTCGCCGCGAAGTGCATCCTGCCGGTCACGCAGAGCGACGTCCCGAAGTCGTTCGGCACACGCCACCGCGCCGCCATCGGCATGAGTGAGATTTCCGACGCCATCATCATCGTCGTCTCGGAAGAGACCGGAGAGATTTCGATCGCCCAGGGCGGCGACATCCGTCAGCACCTCGACCCCGTGCGGTTACAGCAGACGCTCCAGCGTTACCTGACAATCAATTCGCGCAAACGCGCCCGGGCTAAAAAGGAGATTGCCGAATAGCCGGACCGAATACGAAAGGGCCGCGACTCGTTGAAGTCGCGGCCCTTTTCCGTCCATTGGGCGGCAGCCCGGAGGCATCACTCCAGCGTGAAACCCACCGTACCGCAAATGTTGTCCGAAGCCGTACCGACATACGCCGTGAACGCTCCCGGCTCTGCGACCCACGCGGCCTTCGTATCGTCGTAGTACTGAAGCAGGTCGGGCGTTATGTCGAACGTCACCGTCTGATGCTCGCCGGGAGCGAGGAACACCTTCCTAAAGCCCTTCAACTCCTTCACCGGACGCGGCAGCGACGACTCCTCGTCGCCGATATACAGTTGAACGACTTCGGCACCGGCCATGTCCCCGGTATTGGTCACCTCGGCCGAGATGCGGATACGGCCTTTGGCCGACAGCGACGCACGGTCACTGCGCACGTCGGAGACATCGAAGGTCGTATAGCTCAGCCCGTGGCCGAAGGCGAACAGCGGAGCAATCTGCCGCGCCTCGTGCCACCGGTAGCCGACAAAGAGCCCTTCGCGGTAGGTCACCGTGTCGTCGCCCGGGAACTCTCCCATCGCGATCGCGCCGTTATCCTCGAGGCGTACCGGGAAGGTGAAGGGCAGTTTGCCCGAGGGATTCACTGCACCGAACACCACATCGGCCAACGCATTGCCTGCCTCCGAACCCGAGAACCACGCCTCGAGTACCGCCGGAACCCGGTCGATCCACGGCATGGCGACGGCATTGCCCGAAACGAACACCACGGCCAGACGGGGATTCGCAGCGGCAAGGGCCTCGATCACCGCATCCTGCCCGTAGGGAAGGCCGTATTCGCGGCGGTCGGCGCCTTCGCAATCCTGATAATCGCTCTTGTTCAGTCCGCCGACGAACAACACGGCATCGGCCTGCCGGGCTGCTGCCACCGCATCGGCGAGCAACTGCCCGGACGTACGGCTGTCGGCAAGGTCCTGGCCACTGTCGACACCGTTGTAGGAGGTGGTCACATCGCCTACATACCCACGCTCGTAGAGCACCTTCACACGGTTACCGACGGCCGCACGGATTCCCTCGAGCGGCGTACATTCGTGGTGCACCTTCAGCGACGAGGAGCCCCCGCCGACGGTCATCATCTTCACGGCATTCTCCCCGATGACGGCGATCGTCTTCAACTGCGACATATCGAACGGCAAAACCCCGTTGTCATTCTTCAACAGTACCATGCCTTCGCCCGCAATGCGCCGCGCCGCTGCGATATGTTCCGGTGAATTCAACGATCCGAAGGGTTTGCGACGGTTCATCGCCGTCCGGAAAATCAGGCGCAGAACCCGGCGGGCCTTGTCATCGAGCGTGGCCTCCGAAGCCTCGCCGCTACGCAGCAACTCGAGGTAGGGCCGGGCCAGATAATAGTTGTCGTAGGCATTGCTGGCCCCCCAGGTCAACCCGTCGGTCCACGAACCGAACTCCATGTCGAGTCCGTTTTCGATGGCCTGTTTCGTATCGTGAACCCCGCCCCAATCGGAGATTACCACCCCGTCGAAATTCCACTCTCCCTTAAGAATTTCATTGAGCAGATAGTGGTTATGGCAGCAGAATTCGCCCTTATAGCGGTTATACGACCCCATAACGGCCCAGGCTTTTCCCTCCTCGACGGCAGCCCTGAAAGCCGGCAAATAGATCTCCCGCAACGCACGGTCATCAACCACCACATTCACCTGCTGGCGGTTCGTCTCCTGATTGTTGAGCGCAAAATGCTTAACACATGCTGCAACGCCGTTCGCCTGCACACCCCGAACATAAGGTACCACCATCCGCGACGACAAGAACGGGTCCTCGCCCATGTATTCGAAGTTCCGGCCGTTGAGCGGCATGCGGTAGATATTCACACCGGGGCCCAGCAGCACATCCTTCTCCCGATAGCGAGCCTCCTCACCCACCGATTTCCCGTAAAGGGCCGACATCTCGGGATTCCAGGTCGCCGCCAAACACGTCAGGGCCGGGAAAGCCGTACAGGAATCGTTCGTCCACCCGGCCTGTTCCCACTCGTCCCACAGCACTTCGGCTCGGATACCATGCGGGCCGTCGGTGCACCACACCTCGGGAATGCCGAGGCGCGGAACCCCGGCCGACGAGAATTTCGACTGGGCATGGAGCAACGCCACCTTCTCTTCGAGAGTCATACGAGAGAGGGCATCCTCGACACGAATGTCCAACGGTTGATCTTCATCCAGATAGGGCGCCACATCGGTTTCGGTCGAGGCCCTGCCGCAACCACCCGACATAGAGGCAAAAGTCATTAACAACGAAATGTTTTTCATCAAAGACAGGAATTTCATATTGACAAATATTTGATTCGAACTAACAACTGGGGGCAAATCGGAATAAACATGAAAAAAAGGGGAACACCGCAACAACCATCCATTGCGGTGTTCCCTTTTTCATAAATCAGCCCTAATCAGCACTCACAGGCTTACAGCATGTTGGATCGTCATAGCAAAGGCTGTGCAACGGGCCGGTATCGGCCAACCGGCCAAACCTATTCCGGACCACGGATATTTCCGAAAGCACAGTCCCTTCAAAGAGAACCACCGGCAGAAGCCTCTTTCCGGGGCCGGATTATTCGCCCTGGGCGTCAGCGGCAGGAGCCTCCTGCGACTCTTCAGCTGCGGGAGCAACCGGAATCTCGGCCTGCGGCATGGCTGTCGTCTCCTCCTCGATCAGACGCTCCTGAAGCGCCTTGGCATCCCGGGAGATCGCGGCGTTGTTGCTCTGGGCAACCTTTGCGCTATCCATGGCCAGCGTCGCTATCAAGCTCAGCACCACGATGGCAACAGCCATTGCCCAGGTAAATTTCTCCAGGAAGTTCGAAGTCTCACGTACGCCCATCACCTGATTCGATGCGCCGAAATTGGCGGCCATGCCGCTCTTGGGATTCTGCACCAATACCGCAAGGATCACCAATACGCTCGCAACCAGTATCAGGGCAATGCAAATCGTGTATAACATATACTTAAATTTTAATATTGTTTTCTATTTTGCGGATAAGCTCGGCAAAGTAAACACTTTTTTCGGGATTTAGCAAACTTAATTTACGATAAATCGCTGCTGCGCGTTCCCGAAGGCCCTGAGCAAGATAGATCTCGGCCAGCTCCTCGCTTACCAGCTCCTCCTCTTCGTCCAGCGTCGGCGCGGTCGTCACCTCCCCCTCGGGCTCGCCCTCTTCGGCCACGATACGCAGGTCCTCCTCGAGCAGGAACCGGTCGATGAGCTCCTCGGACGTCAGGTGCGTCAATGCCGCGGCGTCGATCTCCGGCCGGCGCAGCGAACTCTCGGCCCGCCACGGCGCCATGACCGACAGTTGGGGGTCGCATCGGCCGGTCAGGGTCTCGCAAACGGCACGGACCGGACCGAACCACGGATAACGCGAGACCAGCGCCTCGGCTTCGGCAACCGAAGCGATACCCGGTACAAGCCCCTCCAGCCGGAATTTCGATTCTTCCATTGCCTTTGCAAAATTACCAGTTGGAGGCCGAAGCCTGGAAAATATCGGTCACCAGTTTGTCGACGATCTCGGGGATCAGCGTTCCCTCGACCTCGGTCAGCAACTGCGTCGACTCGTAATCCTCGTAAGCGCTGAAGCTCTTGTTGAACGACATCTTCTCGTCGAGAGCGTTGGTGAAACGCACCTTGACGGTGATCGTCAGGCGGTTCAGCAGAGCGTTGTCGTCGCTCGAGACCGAAGCGGTCGTCGAGGTGTAGTTCGTGATCTCCCCTTCGAAGGCGAAGTCACCCCCTTCGTCCACCTGCGTCAGGCGCGTACGCCGCGTAAAGATGTCGACCAGCGCATCGGTGAGCGTCGAGCTCAGAATCGGCGAGACCATCGTGGCGTTGTTGGGGAAATAGGCCACCGAAAAGGTCTTGGCGTCGGGCGGAATCGAGGCCCCCGACAGCGAATATTTGATCGCTACGCCGCAACCTGTCATCAGACATACGCCCAGCGCGGCGAGTATCCATTTCAAACTCCTGTGTTTCAACATGCGTAATTCTCTTTCTCGTTACGGTTTGTCACGGGACAAGGCTCAAAGGTCCTCGATGCCCAGCTCCTTGATCTTGCGGTAGAGCGTCCGCTCGGACATGAACAGCTCCGCAGCCGCCTCCCGACGGCGCCCGTTGTTGCGCTTTAGCGCCCGGACGATCTGCTCGCGTTGCACGTCAGCTTTGGTCTTCTCGCGCGGCGCCTCATCGGTCACCTCTTCGCTCTCGGCGTAGACCGGAGCCGGCTCTCCTGCCGCATAGCCCGCCGCACTTCCTGTCCCGGCCGACGGATATACCGTCGCCGCCGGAGCTACCGGCACATAGCTCCCCGACGACGAGGGCAGCAGCCCCCGGATATCGCGCGGCGCCTCGCTCGCATAGGCCGCAGCGTTGCGCATCAGTTCCGACATCATTCGCTTCAGGTCGTTGATATCTGCCCGCATGTCGAAAAGCACCTTGTAGAGCAGTTCGCGCTCGGTCGACATGTCGTCGTCGGGACGTGTCGCAGTCGTCCGCACCGGAGCCCCGCCCGTCTCCTCGGGAAGGTATTTCGAAAGGATCGCCGCCGTAATGACCCGCTCCTGCTCGATGGCCGAGATCTGCTCGGCCACGTTCTTCAACTGACGGATATTACCCCGCCAATAGTAGTTCTTCAGCCGCTCGCGCGCCGCCTCGTCGAGCGTAACGGCCGGCATGCGGTACTGCACCGCCACGTCCGCCGCAAACTTGCGGAACAGCAGCGGAATATCCTCCTTGCGCTCGCGCAGCGCCGGCACCGCAATGGGCACCGTGCCCAGGCGGTAGTAGAGGTCCTCGCGGAAACGTCCCTGGGCGATGGCCGTCTGCAGGTCGGTATTCGTGGCCGCCACGACACGGACGTTGGTCTTCTGCACCTTCGACGAGCCCACGCGGATGAACTCGCCCGTCTGGAGCACCCGCAACAGCCGCGCCTGTGTCGAATGGGGCAGCTCGGCCACCTCGTCGAGGAAGATCGTTCCCCCGTCGGCCTCCTCGAAGTATCCCTTCCGAGCCTCGACGGCCCCGGTAAAGGCCCCTTTCTCATGGCCGAAAAGCTCCGAGTCGATCGTTCCCTCGGGAATCGCCGCACAGTTCACGGCGATGTATTTGTTGTGCTTGCGAGCCGAAAAGGCGTGGATCACCTGCGGGAAAAACTCCTTGCCCACGCCGCTCTCGCCCGTGACGAGCACCGACAGGTCAGTCGGTGCCACACGCAACGCCACCTCCAGCGCCCGATCCAGCAACGGGGAGACGCCGATGATGCCGAAACGTTGTTTTACGGTCGTAAGGTCTGTCATCTATTCAACTTGTACGGGTTGTGCGGTCTCGGGAGCCGCCGGAGCGCTTTCGAGCGAAGTCGTCGGGCTCTCGATCTGCTGGCGGTACTCCATGTACTCCGCTTCGGCCGCCGCCCGGTCGTGGCGCTCCCGCCAATAACCGAAACCGATGGCCGCCAGCGCAATGATCGCCGCGGCAATGGCGATCCACAGGAAACGATCGGCACGCCGGCGCGTGGGGCGATCGACATACGTATAGGCGTCGGTTGTCTTCGGCGGTTTGCCGTAACGCAACCCCCGCACCGAAGGATCGGGATTCATCTTCGCCGAAGGCGAGACGTAGGGTTCAGCGAAGGCACGCTCGACCGATCGGGCGAGCCGGTCCGCCGGTATTCGGGACGAATGCGGGCGGGGATTCCCGGCAGCAGCCGGAGTCTCCTTTGCAGGTCCCTTCTCCGAAACGAGAGGGTCGGATCGGTGCGGTACGGCCGGTGTCCCGGGGTCCAAGACCCCGGACGGGGTTGTCGGCGCAGCATCGGGAACCGGGAGATTCCCGTCGGCTGGCTTTTCCGCCGGCTCCGCCTCCTCGGGCGCAGGATCGTAATCGAAGGCGATCGTCCCGTTGGGCCCGGGCTTCAGCGTCCCGAATCCCTTCAGCGGATAGGCCGCGCCACCCTGCACCGCGTGGCGCACCTCGAAGACAAAACGGTCGATCTCGCCCGCCGCCTCGAGTTCGGTCATCCCGGCATCGCGGAGCAGGCCCCGCAACACGCCGTCGTCGCGCTTGAGCAACTCCGAGAAGAGAATGCTCCGGCCCGGTTCCTTGACGATAAACGCCCCGAGTTGGGGAACGACGAGCCGCTTGTGCGACTCCAGATAGTGCGATATGGATTGGATCAACACGATTGAAATTCCTCTTTGAAACACGGCCTCAAAATTACCTTTTTTCGCAGAAAAAAACAAAATATGGCGCGGTTTTTCAAAATATCGGAGCAAAATGTTGGTTATCTGAAAAATATTCGTTTGCTTTGCATTCCGAAAATTCGGACAATCCGATCGAGCTACTTCGTCCGAAAATTTGCAATGTAGCCGAGCCGGATTGGAAAATCATTCGAGAACGAGCCATGAAAGACAAGTACATCGACCTGATCGAACAATCGTTCGATTTCCCGCAGGATGAATTTTCCGTCGAGGACAACGAGCTGAATTTCCACGACATTCCGCTCATGGAGTTGATCAAACAGTACGGAACCCCACTCAAGATCACCTACCTGCCGAAGATCTCCCAGCAGATCAACCGCGCCAAGCGAATGTTCAACGTGGCAATGGCAAAGGTCGACTACAAGGGTTCGTACAACTACTGCTACTGCACCAAGTCGAGCCACTTCTCGTTCGTTTTGGAGGAGGCCATGAAGAACGATATCCACCTCGAAACCTCCTCGGCCTACGACATACACATCATCAACGCCCTCTACGAGAGCGGCATCATCGACAAGGACCGTTACATCATCTGCAACGGGTTCAAGCGCCCGCAGTACGTCGAGAACATCGCCCAGCTCGTCAACGACGGCTTCACCAACACGATCCCCGTGCTGGACAACAAGGAGGAGCTCGACCTCTTCGAGGACGCCTTCACCAAAAAGTGCAAGGTCGGTATCCGCATCGCCTGCGAGGAGGAGCCGAAATTCGACTTCTACACCTCGCGCCTCGGCATCCGCTACAACGACATCGTCGATTTCTACAAGGCCAAGCTCAAGAACAGCAAGAAGTTCCAGCTCAAGATGCTCCACTTCTTCATCAACACCGGCATCAAGGACACGGCCTACTACTGGAACGAGCTGTCGAAGTGCATGAACGTCTACTGCGAACTCAAGGCCATCTGCCCCGAGCTCGACAGCCTCAACATCGGCGGCGGCTTCCCCATCAAGAACTCGCTCAACTTCGAGTACGACTACGAGTACCTGACCGAGGAAATCATCGCGCAAATCAAGAACTTCTGCCAGCGCAACGGCATCGAGGAGCCCAACATCTTCACCGAATTCGGCTCCTTCACGGTGGGCGAAAGCGGCGCGGCGCTCTACTCGATTGTCAACCAGAAGCAGCAGAACGACCGCGAGAACTGGTACATGATTGACTCGTCGTTCATCACCACGCTGCCCGATACGTGGGGCATCGACCAGCGCTACATCATGCTGGCCATCAACAACTGGGACAAGGAGTACCAGCGCGTGCTGCTGGGCGGACTGACGTGTGACAGCGAGGACTTCTACAACTCGGAGTGCCATACCAACGCCATCTTCCTCCCGAAACTCGAGAAGGGCAACACGCAGTACATCGGCTTCTTCCACACGGGGGCCTACCAGGAGTCGCTCGGCGGTTTCGGCGGCATCCAGCACTGCCTCATCCCGGCACCGAAGCACATCATCATCGACCGCGACAAGTCGGACAACGAATACTACACGCGACTCTTCGCCAAGGAGCAGTCCTACCGTTCGATGCTGCGCATCCTCGGCTATTGACCCGCCGGGCGGCAGCTCCGGGCTGCATCGTAATCCGAAACGCCTTCCGCCCAGCGGCGGAGGGCGTTTTCCGTTTGCGGCTCAGGCCGGCAAAAGGGCCGCAAGGCGATATCCGCAGGCCGGCAGCGCCGAACCAAGCTCCACGAACCGGGTTCCACGAACCGAACGCCCCGACCGCACATCGCGGAAAATTGCAGATTCAGTCCGAAAACGCTATCTTCGGGCAGAACAAAACTCAAAACGCATCGCCGCATGAAACCCTCACACCCCCGCCGCACGGCCCGTATCCTGACGGCCCTGCTCGCCGCCGCATCCGTGGCAACCTCCTGCTCCGGTCCCGAACCGCATCACATCGTCCTGATGAGCTACAACATCCGCAACGGCATCGGTGCGGACAACGTGCGCGACCTTACGCGCACGGCCGACGTCATCCGCCGCACGGCTCCCGACTTCGTGGCGCTGCAGGAGGTTGACAGCGCCACACGCCGCTCCGAGGGCCGCTTCGTCGCCGCCGAACTCGGACGGCTCACCGGCATGCACGCCCGGTTCGGCCGTGCCATCGACTTCGAGGGCGGAGGTTACGGCGTCGCCCTGCTCTCGCGCGAGGAGCCGCTCGCCCTGCGGCGCATTCCGCTGCCCGGACGCGAGGAGGCGCGGGTGCTGCTGATGGCCGAATTCCCCGAATGCTGGCTCTGCGTAACCCACCTTTCGCTCACGGACGAGGACCAGCGTGCCTCGCTGCCGCTCATCGCCCGGGCGACCGACACCTGCCGCAAACCCGTGCTGCTGGCCGGCGACTTCAACATGGCAAACGCAGCCGAGGTGGCCGAGGGGCTCGGCGCCCGCTTCCGCCTGCTCTCCGACACCACGGCCTGCACCTTCCCGGCCGGTGCTCCGACCGTCCGCATCGACTACATCGCCGGATGCGCACTGCCGCAGGGCTTCCGGCTGCTCCGCAGCGCCACGGACCCGACCACAACGGCTTCGGACCACGCACCGCTCTGGGTCGAACTCGCCTTCGAATAGAGGGGCGCTCCCCCACTTTCCCGGCAGCGGGAGCGTCATGACAAAGGCCGTACATTATATATATAATATAAAAGCCCCGGCCACGCCCGCCGGGCAGAGGGCCTGACCATCCAAACGACCGGGGCCGGCGCTGCGGAACGACTCCACAACACCGGCCCCGGCCTTTTTCGTCTTCCTCGGGCCGACCTCCGTCGGCTCATTCGTCAACGGACACGCAGCGTGCGCCCGATGCGCAGCGTCGTCGTACGCGTGATGCCGTTCAGCGCGCACAGACGCGAAACCGTCGTACCGTACTTGATGGCGATGTGTCCCAGCGTATCGCCCGAACGAATCTTGTGATAGCGGCGCGCAGCGCGTTCGGCCGCCTCCTTCTTATCCTGCTCCTCATTGGCGGCTTCATCCTCGAAGTCCTGTCCGGCCTTCGAATAGATGCTGAAGAAGGACTTCTTGAGCAGGAAGGTTTCGCGGCAGAGCACCCCCTTGCGGAAGTCGATAAGCCGCTCGGGGTCGAACGACTGCCCGTAGTAGCGCGTCTCGAAATGGAGGTGCGGGCCCGTCGACCGTCCCGTCGAACCGCCCAGACCGATAATCTGTCCCGCCTCGACCCACTGGTTGGGCTCAACCAGACGCTCCGAGAGGTGGCCGTAGTAGGTCTCCAGTCCGTTGTCGTGGCGGATGATGACCAGATTGCCGTATCCGCCGCGATTGTACTGCGAGATACGCACCCGGCCGCAGAAGGTCGCGTAGATGGTGTCGCCCATCTTCAGCGGCAGGTCGATGCCCTGATGGGCGCGGCCGCGGCGCAGGCCGTAACGTCCGCGCGGATGGGGCGTACCCTGGTAGGGGCAGTGGTAGCTCTTCGTCGAGTCGACCAGCTCGAGCACCACCGATGAGGGCATCTCGGCCAGATTGGCATCCTTGTAGGGGAAGAGTGTCTCCGTATCCCAATACTTCTCGAAGATGGTGCTGTCGCGCGCTATTTCACGGTTGCGCACATAGCGCCACGTATTGTCGCCGTAGAGGACGACGAAGAGCGCCTCGTTGCCCGAATCGAGCGTATCGATGACGGCCGAGTCGCTCATGTCGGGCACCGACTCGATTTCCACCCGGCGCAGACGCTCGCGCAGTTCGGCCACCGAATCCGCCGCCGACCGTTTGGGTGTGACCGAAGAGTCCGTACGCCGTACGGGCACCACGTCGGGAAGCTGTTCGTCACGCTCGGCCAGCAGCTGGCAGAGCGAATCGATTTGGGCCGCCTGCCAGTCGGAGAGCATGCGGAGCGAGTCGGCTTCGGTTGCGGCCGCTTCGGCCTGCCGTTCGAGTTCGGCACGCGAAGGGCGGGCCGTACGGGCCGTCACGGTGCAGGCAACCGCGAGGGCAAGGAGGGTCAATACGTATCTCTTCTTCATAATCATAGTTCGTCGTTGGTGTTACTCGTGTTTCGTTGAGCCGGAGACCCGCTTACGGCGGGTTCGCGGCCGAAGGCATGCGCCGCCCGCCGCATTCCGCCGGCAAAAACGGCAGGAGGCGGCCGCAGGGCTACCGCAGGGCGACAACGGGGCCGACAGCCCCGGCGTCGAGGGTTCTACGGCAGCCAGCACCGGGCTACCGCTCCGCGCCGTTCGCGGAGGCCGGGCGGTGGTTGAGCAGTTCGTCGGCCGCCTCGAGCGCCCGATAGAACTCCTCGCCGAAGCGCCGGATGATGGGCTCGCGCAGGGCCCGGTAGACCGGAATCCCGAGCTTGCGCCCGCAACGCCGCGCCGGTTCGCAGACCGACCAGCGGTGGTAGTTCAGGCCGATGCTCCCGTTGGAGAAGTGCACCAGCCGGATGGGATAGAGGTGGCAGGAGATGGGTTTGCGGAAGGGGGTTTTGCCCTCGAGCCACGCCTTCTCGATGGCACAGAGCGTCACACCGTTCTCGTTGCGCGCGTAGGCACACTCGGCGTCGTCGACCAGCGGCGTGGTGTAGTCGCCGTCGGCATCGACCACCATGAAACCCTGGCGCTCGACCGCCTCGATGCCCTCTGCCGTCATGTAGGGGCGGTAGGCCTCGTACTCCCGCTCGAGGATGTCCACCTCGTCGGCCTCGAGCGGCGCGCCGGCATTGCCCTCGACGCAGCAGATGCCCCGGCACTGCGACAGGTCGCAGGCAAAGCACTCGCGCAGCAGGTCGGCGCTCACAATCTTGTCGTCAATCTCAATCATTTGCGGCGGCATGTATCGGCTATCACGATGTCGTAAAGTTCCCCGAGCGTCATGCCGGCGGCACGCGCCTGCTTGGGGACGATGCTTCCGGCGCTCATGCCGGGAATCGAGTTGATTTCAATCATGTAGGGGACCCCCTCGGGCGTGACGATGAAGTCGACGCGCACGATGCCCGAGCAGCGGCAGGCCCGGTAGGCGGCACGCGCCAGGCGGTGAATTTCGGCCGAGAGTTCGGGCGAGATGCGCGCCGGGGTAATCTCCTCCGAAAAACCCTCCGTATACTTGGCCTCGTAGTCGAAGAAGTCGTTCCTGGGGCAAATCTCCGTGATGGGCAGCTCGTATTCGCGTTCCGAGGTAATCAGCACGCCGCAACCCATCTCGCGGCCCGTGATGCACTCCTCGACCAGAATCTCGTCGTCCTGGGCGAAGGCCACATCGAGTGCCGCCGGAAGCTCGTCGAGGCTGTGCACCTTCGTCACGCCGAACGACGAACCGTTGGCATTGGGCTTGACAAAGAGCGGCAGTCCGAGCTCCGCAACCACCTTCGCGCAGTCGATGTCGTCGCCGCGGCGGAAGAAGAGCTCGCGCGCCAGATGGACACCCGTCCCGGCCACGGCCCGCTTGGTCGAAATCTTGTCGAAGGTGATGACCGACGAGGTCATCGAGCACGAC